>CAZYCB010000430.1:0-26151 GCA_964645735.1 uncultured bacterium
TGCTTGCCAGCCACACCGGCTGATCGAAGCCATACCGCTCGGCGACCTCCTCCGTCACCACGTTCCCCTCCACCAGCACCCCTTCCTTGCTCGTGTACGTGAACCGGCCAGTCGCCCTGTCGAAATCATACCAGACGGACGATCCCAAATCAACCCTGAAGGCTCTGAGCATCGCCTCCAGTTCTCCTTTAATTTCAAATAGATCTAGCGATACCTTCGAGTTCCGCCAAAAGTCCTTGCCCTCGGGCTCGCTCACAGCCAGCGTGAGAACCGTCCGCTCCTCCGGGAGCTGTGTCGTCCCCTCCGGCGCCAAGAACACCCGGCCGACCTGGTAGAATCTGATCTTTTTCGTCCCCTGGTCCATGTTCCGCCGAACAATATCCAGCATACTCGGAACCAGGCTGGTGCGCAGATACCGGTGGTTCGCGTTGAGCGGGTTACGGATTGCGATCGGTCTCGATCGCGGATCATCGGCGCTCCATCCCGAATCCTCGAGTTCGCGGCCGTCCGTGAAAGCGCTGGCCATGATCTCGTTGAATCCCCTGGCAGCCAGGTAGTCCGAAACGCTCTCGATGAATTGATCGAGGTCATCCACCTTCGCGAACGTCGTGCACCGGAATCCCCACCCCGTCCCGATTCTGTCGTACCCGTAGAGCCGCGCGACTTCTTCGATGAGGTCGATCTCCTCGACAACATCCGCGCGATGCGATGGAATTCGCACGGTCACCGTCTCGTCCGTCTGTCCCTGCACATCGAAGCCGAGGCGGCCGAGAAATCCGGCGATGTCCTCCGTCGACACCGGCGAACCGAGTATCCGCCGCGTGTTCGACTCGCGGATCGTGATCGAGCGGGTGTCGAGTGGAGCGCGATAGCTGTCCACGATGGCACCGGCTGCGCCGCCCGCGACCTCGCAGATCAGCTGCGCGGCGCGCTTCGCGGCTTCGAGGCAGCGTTCCCTGTCCACGCCCCGCTCGAAGCGGTACGACGCTTCCGTCGACACTCCTAGGGCCTTGCGGCCTTTGCGCACGACCGTCTGGTGAAAACTGGCGCTCTCTATGAGGATCTCCGTCGTGTCGGGCTGGACGGCGGAGTACTCTCCGCCGACGACCCCGGCCAGAGCAATGGACTGCTTGTCGTCCGCGATGACGAGAATCGCGGGAACAAGTTCGTACGTCTTGCCGTCGAGACCGAGCAGCTTCTCTCCCTGCTTCGCACGGCGGACCTTGATGGCGCCCCCCGCGATCTTCTTGAAATCGAACGTATGGAGGGGTTGACCCATTTCCATCATGACATAGTTCGATACGTCGACAATATTGTTCACGCTCTGCAAACCGACCGCTTCGAGACTCTTGGCGAGCCAGGCGGGAGACGGCCCCACGCGGACCCCGCTCACGCGATGGCCCACGTACCGCGGGCAATCCGACGCGTCCTCGACTTCGATCTCGAAGTCCGGCTTCGCCGACAAAGGCCCAGTGCGTTCCTCCCTGGCGGGCCACTGGAGAGGTACACGGTAGATCGCCGCCACTTCGCGCGCCACGCCGAGATAACAGAGGAGATCTCCTCGGTTCGCCGTGTTCTCGATCTCGAGGATTTCATCGGGATTTCCGAGAACGTTTCCCGCAGGGGTTCCCACCTCGTGCTCGCCCTCGAGCACCATGATCCCCGACGCGTCGTCACCGAGGCCGAGTTCCGTTTCGGAGCAAATCATGCCGTCCGAGGTCACGCCCCGGATCTTGGATCTCTTGATCTTCATCCCGTTCGGAAGCTCGGCTCCGACGAGCGCGACAGGCACGTACTGACCTGCGTCGACGTTCGCGGCGCCGCAAACGATGTCGCGAACGTCGTCGGGACCTACCTGGACGCGGCAGCAGCTCAACCTGTCGGCGTTGGGGTGTCTGGCCTTCTCGAGAACCTTGCCCACGACGACGTGATCGATCGACAGCCCGCGCCGCTCGACGCGCTCCACGTTCAGCCCCGCGATCGTCATATCGTCGACGAGCGTTTTCGTATCGACGGGAATAGCGACGTATTTTTTCAGCCAGGATACGCTAACGAGCATCCCTCAACTCCTCGTCAAAACTGGCGCAGGAAACGAAGGTCGTTACCCAAGAACAGTCGGATGTCGCCGATGCCGTACTTGATCATGGCGACGCGATCGACACCGATGCCGAAGGCGAATCCGGAGTACTTTTCCGGGTCGTAACCCACCGCCCGAAAAACGTTCGGATGAACCATCCCCGAGCCCAGGATCTCTATCCAGCCCGAGTTGCCGCACACGGAACAACCGCGGCCCTGGCAAATGAAACACGACATGTCCACCTCGGCGCTCGGTTCGGTAAACGGGAAGAAGCTCGGGCGGAAACGCACGCGGGTCTTCGATCCGAAGATCTGCTGGACGAAGATCTCCACGTCCGCCTTGAGGTCGGCGAGCGACACGTCCGTGTCCACGTAGAGTCCCTCGATCTGATGGAATTCCGCAGCATGCGTGGGATCGATCGACTCGTTCCGGAACACGCGTCCCGTCGCGATGATCTTGAGGGGAGGCTGATGCTCCTCCATGTAGCGCACCTGCACCGGCGACGTGTGCGTGCGGAGCAGCATGTCATCGGTGATGTAGAACGTGTCCTGTGCGTCGCGCGACGGGTGCTCGTCCGGAAAGTTTAATGCGTGGAAGTTGTAGTACTCGAGTTCCACCTGCGGGCCCGACACCAGGCTGTATCCCATCCCGAAGAAAACGTCCTTCATCTGGCGGAGCACTTGAAGCAGTACATGCCGCCGCCCCGTCGCGCCGTCGTGCGCGGGCAGAGTGGCGTCGATCGGAGGCGTGTAAAATCTGCTTCCCACGCGCGCGGCCTTGAGCGAGTCCAGCTTCGCGGCGATGAGATCCTCGGCGAGCGTCTTCAAACGGTTCGACACCGCGCCGAGCTTGGGGCGCTCCTCCGGTGAAGCGTCCTTGATGTTCTTGAGGATCGACGTGACGAGTCCCTTACGGCCGAGAAATTTGATCCTCGCCTGCTCGAGACTCTCAAACGAATCCGCTTTCTCTATGTCTTCGCGAATCGATCTATCGAGAGAATCTGCATCCATCGAACGGTCATCCCGTGGGTTCAGCGGTCGACTTCGCCTTTTCGGCTAGACTCCGAAAGGCCTCCTTGTCGTTGACAGCCATCTCCGCCAGCATCTTCCTGTCGATGTTGACGTCGGCTTTTTTCAGACCGCTGATAAACCGGTTGTACGATAGACCGTTCAGGCGCGCCGCCGCGTTGATACGCGCAATCCAGAGACGCCGGAAATCTCGTTTCTTCCGGCGCCGGTCGCGGTACGTGTAGACCATCGCGTGCTCGACGGATTCCCGCGCCGTGCGATACAGCTTGCTCCGCCCGCCGAAGAACCCCTTGGCGGCTCTGAAGATCTTCTTTTTTCTCTTCCGGCTCGGGACGCCGTGCTTTGTCCGAGGCATGACCGACAACCTCCTTCTCCATCCACGTGGATCATTTCAGACGTAAATCGAAATATGAGCCGTACGACGGGCCGAAGACGCGGGCCCGACCGCAGGCGCCGCCTTGTCAGGTGAGAAGCATCCGTCGAACACGCGTTTTGTTCGCCGGACTCACGATGGCGGACTTCCTCAATTTTCTCTTCCGTTTGGGCGATTTCTTCGTGAGGATGTGGCTCTTGAAAGCCTTCCTGCGCACGATCTTGCCCGTCCCCGTCTTGCGGAATCTTTTTTTCGCACTTCTATTTGTCTTGAGTTTCGGCATCGTATCCTTCCCTCTCGCTGTCGGGGTTGCTTCCGCCGTCCCCGCTCGAGGACGTCGCCTCGCCAGCAGCCGGACGTACCGGCTCCTCGCGCTTTCTTTCGGCCTGTTTCTCGGGTTGTTTCGGGCGAGGTACCGGCTTTCCCGGACCCGGCGCCATGAACATCGTCATCACGCGGCCCTCGAACATGGGGGCCTTCTCCACGACACCGACGTGGGCCAGTTCTTCCCGCATCCGCGCGAGTATCCGATGACCCAGTTCCTGGTGATCGAACTCGCGGCCCCTGAAGAACACGGTGAACTTGACCTTGTTGTGCTTCTCCAGGAATTCCTCGGCGTGTTTCTTCTTGAACTGAAAGTCGTGCTCCTCCGTTTTCGGGCGGAGCTTGATTTCCTTTACATGGACGACGTGCTGCTTCTTCTTCGACTGCTTGGTTCGCTTGTTCTTCTCGTATTTGTACTTTCCGAAGTCCATGATCCGGCAGACCGGCGGCCTGGCCGTCGGCGACACCTCGACCAGATCGAGTCCTTCCTCATCGGCCAGAGCAACGGCTTTCTCCGTCGGCATCACGCCGAGCTGTTCGCCGGTGCTGCTGACCACACGGACCTCTGGAACACGAATCTGGAAATTGACCCGCGTTCTTGGGTTCTTTTCGATTCCTAACCACCTCCTGATAGATGGTCCGCCGCGGGGACCCAATAAAAAAGACGGATGGCAAGCATCCGTCCACAGACTCCGTTCGGAGCCGGTAACAGAAAACCTTGCCGATCATCGTTGTGATGGAAGGTGAGGGCGCGACACCCTGCTTGCACAACAAACTGCTCCCGCTATATTAACGTCTCGCCTCAACGGCGTCAACTATTTCGCGAACCAAATCCTCCGGCGGCATGACCCCCCTATCCCCGCGGGACCTCTCCCGGACCGAGACGGTCCCGTTTTCCGCCTCCCGCTTCCCCACGATGACCATGTACGGGATTTTGTGGATCTCCGCCTCACGGATGCGGTACCCGATCTTCTCCTCGCGGTTGTCGACCTCGGAGCGGATCCCCCCCCCCACGAGCTTGTCTTTGACCTCTTCTGCGTAGCCGGCGAGGTCGGTCGACAATGGAAGCACCACCGCCTGGACCGGCGAAAGCCACACGGGGAACGCCCCGGCATAGTGCTCGGTGAGGATCCCTACGAAACGCTCCACCGACCCCAATAGCGCCCGGTGGACCATGACGACCTGCTTGCGCTCTCCACCCTTGGCCACATAGGTCACATTGAAGCGCTTCGGCAGATTGAAATCGAACTGGATGGTCGAGAGCTGCCACAGGCGTCCGATGGCGTCGATCACCTTGATGTCGATTTTCGGTCCGTAGAAGACGGCCTCGCCCTCCATCCGCTTGTATTCCATGCCCCGTCTCTGGAGGGCCGTCTCGAGGGCGTGCTCGGCCATGTCCCACTCTTCCGGCGCCCCGGCGTACTTCTCCGCCTTCTTGGGATCGCGAACGCTCAGCTCCATCTTGAAGGTGTCGAATCCGTGCGCCGAGAGAACATCGACGGCGAACTCGAGGTTCCGGTCGACCTCGTCGCCCAGCTGCTCCGGCGCGCAGAAGATGTGGGCGTCATCCTGTGTGAATCCCCGAACGCGCAAAAGACCGTGGAGAGTCCCTGAGAGCTCTTTGCGGTAAACGGTCCCCATCTCGGCGAACCGCACGGGGAGCTCCCTGTAGCTGTACAGCCGCCGCTTGTAGATGAGAATGTGCCCGGGGCAATTCATCGGCTTGAGAATGAACTCGTGGTTCTCGACATCGAGGCTGTACATGTTCTCGCGGTAGTAGCCGTAATGTCCCGATGTCTGCCACAACTCGGCCTTCGCGATGTGAGGGGTCACGACGAGCTCGTACCCGCGCTTGACGTACTCATCCTTCAGGTAACGCTCGATGAGCTCGCGTATGATGGCTCCTTTGGGATACCAGAACACGAGCCCGCCGCCGGCTTCTTCCCTGACGTCGTAGAGGTCGAGCGCTTTCCCGAGCTTGCGGTGGTCGCGCTTCTCCGCCTCCTCCAGCCGCTTCAGATGGTCGTCGAGCTGCTGCTTCTTGAAAAACGCGGTCGCGTAAATCCGCTGGAGCATGGGCCTGGACGAGTCGCCCCGCCAATACGCCCCTGCGACGTGCAGCACTTTGAAATTCTTGATCCGCGCGGTATCCTCGAGGTGCGGTCCCGCGCAGAGATCTGTGAAGTTCCCCACGCTGTAAATGGAAACGTTCTCGTCAGCCAGGTCATCGATCAGCTCGACCTTGTAGGACTGACCCTTCTCGGCGAAATACCGTCTCGCCCGCGGCTTGTCCCAGACTTCTCTCTTGAACTCGCGTTTGGTCCCGAGGACCTCGTGCATCTTTTTCTCGATCCGCTCGAGATCCTCCGGTGTGAACGGTGTTTCGACATCGAAATCGTAGTAGAACCCCTCGTCGATCGAAGGCCCGATGGCTAGCTTCGCATCGGGAAAGAGCTCGAGCACCGCGGACGCCAGCACGTGCGAGGTGCTGTGGCGAAGGACCTCGAAACTGGACGGATCCTCCTCTTTCAGGACGCGAAAATCGCCGTCACCCGCGATGTTCTGGTGCAGGTCGACGACCCGTCCGCCGAACTCGGCGGCCACGGCTTGCCTGCGCCATGCTCCGCCGAGCGCATCGATGACGTCGACGACGGGCACGCTGTCGCCCGAAAAAGTCTTCTCGTCCCCACCTGGGAGTGCTATACGCACCATCGCCGTACCGCTCCGCGTCGGTTTTGAACAAAGAAATGGTGGGCGATACTGGACTTGAACCAGTGACCCCCTGCGTGTCGAGCAGGTACTCTAACCATCTGAGCTAATCGCCCACTTCGAGTAAATGTCCTGAGGTCTATGACTAATACCGAGTTATACCCCCTGGGTCAAGACAAATCCGGCCCCGCCAGGAGGGCGGCGCCGTCCGGCGAGCTCCATAACCGCGCCGCCGCGCACCCAAAAACACCGGTTCCCATAAACAAGGCCGGGGGGAGAGGAATCCTCTCCCCCCTTCCGCGTGCCGCACGCCGAACAACCGAACAAGGGTTACTTCTTGTCGTCGTCGAGAATCTCGTAGTCGGCGTCCACGGCCTTCCCGTCGTCACCGGCTGCCGAAGATGGTTCGGCCTCCGGTCTCTGCGACGCGCCCGCTCCAGCTCCGGCTCCAGCGGAAGGCCCCGCATGCGGACCGCCTGACGCCGTCTGGTACATCCGCTGCGCCGCTTCCTGCCACACGGCGTCGAGCCGGCTCGTCGCCGTCTTGATCTCCTGCGTGTCACCGGTCTTGAGCGCCGCCCGGATGCTCTCGATTCCGGCCTCGAGTTTCCTCACGTCTTCGCCGTCGATACGGTCCTTGTATTCCTTCAGGTTTTTCTCCGTCTGGTAGATACGGGAATCCGCCTCGTTCTTGGCGTCGACGAGCGCGCGCTTTTTGCTGTCATCGTCCTTCAAGCGATCGGCGTCCTGGACCATGCGTTCGATCTCGGATTCGCTGAGGCCGCTTGACGCCTTGATCACGATCTTCTGCTCTTTGCCCGTTCCTTTGTCCTTCGCCGTCACGTGCAGGATCCCGTCCGCATCGATGTCGAACGTGACTTCGATCTGTGGCGTTCCTCGCGCCGCGGGCGGGATGCCCGAGAGTTGGAAGCGTCCGATAGTCTTGTTGTCGAGCGCCATCTCCCTCTCGCCCTGAAGGACGTTGATATCCACGGCCGTCTGCCCATCGGCCGCTGTCGAGAAAATCTCGCCCTTGCGAGTGGGAATGGTCGTGTTCCTTGGGATCAAGCGCGTGAATACGCCGCCGAGCGTTTCGATGCCGAGGGAGAGAGGCGTCACATCGAGAAGAAGAACGTCTCTCACGTCGCCGCCGAGCACGCCGGCCTGTATCGCCGCGCCCACGGCCACGACCTCGTCCGGGTTGATTCCCTTGTGCGGTTCCCTGCCGAAAAGCTCCTTCACCTTCTGCTGGACCATCGGGATACGCGTCGAGCCCCCGACGAGGATCACTTCGTCGATCTCCTCGGTTTTGAGACCCGAGTCCTTGAGCGCCTGACGGCACGGTCCGAGCGACCGGTCCACCAGATCCTCGATGAGAGTCTCGAGCTTGGCCCGCGTGATCGTCATGTTCATGTGCTTCGGACCCGACGCATCCGCGGTGATGAACGGCAGATTGATTTCCGTCTGCATGCGCGTCGAGAGTTCACACTTCGCCTTTTCGGCGGCTTCTCTCAGCCGCTGGAGAGCGATGGCATCTGTCGTGAGATCGATGCCCTGCTCCTTCTTGAATTCTCCCGCCAGATGCTGGATGAGCCTCTGGTCGAAATCGTCGCCTCCGAGGTGGGTGTCGCCGTTCGTCGCCTTGACTTCGAACACGCCTTCGCCGATGTCGAGGATCGAGATGTCGAACGTCCCTCCGCCGAGGTCGTAAACCACGATCGTTTCTTCCTTCTTCTTGTCGAGCCCGTATGCCAGCGATGCGGCGGTCGGCTCGTTGATGATTCGCTTGACGTTCAAACCAGCGATCTTGCCCGCGTCTTTCGTGGCCTGGCGCTGGCTGTCGTTGAAGTAGGCGGGAACGGTGATCACCGCATCGGTGACCTTCTCTCCGAGATAAGCCTCCGCCGACTCCTTGAGATACTGAAGCACCATCGCCGAGATCTCCGGCGGGCTGTACTGTTTCTTGTCGAGAGCGACTCTCGCGTCTCCGTTTTCCGCCTCGACGACTTCGAAAGGAACGGATTTGATCTCCTGGCCGACTTCCGCCTTTTTGCGGCCCATGAAACGCTTGATCGAGTACACGGTGTTTTTCGGGTTCGTTATCGCCTGGTGTTTGGCGAGCTGGCCGACGAGCTTCTCACCGTCCTTCGTGAACGCGACGACAGACGGCGTCGTCCGACCTCCATCCGGGTTCGGGATCACTTTCGGCTCGTTGCCCTCCATCACCGCGACGCACGAGTTCGTGGTTCCCAGATCGATACCAATCGTTTTTGCCATCCGAATCACTGCTCCTTAGAACGACGTCGAACACCGACGCTTTTTTCCTATTCGTGAGGGCCGATCCTGGACAACGTCGCCGCGATCCCGTGGGACCGTCGCGCGTCCGGTACGACCCGCGCCACCCATACCTCACCTATCACCGTCTACAAGAGGAACAAGTCACGTGCCATTCGCATTATCTGTTTTAACTGGTTTAACGACAAGACATTAAAATCAAGAGCCCCTGGGGAAGCGTCGGAGCCTGACATCGCGCGGACATGAAATGGCAGATGACGTGCCAATGTGACAGGCCTCGCGGTGCCGCGACTGTACGACCTGTCTGCCTATTCCCCGGTCTCACGTTCGTCGAGGAGACCCATCAGGAGGGCGAGCCCGACACGGAAATCCGGGTCGATACGAACCGCCGTCGATGGCTCGAGCGCAAATGCGGTGAAGGGAGTCTTCGATGTCACCGTCATCCGACGCCACCTTTCGTCGGACAGCGCGATTCCCTGTTTGACGCAGTCCTCGAGGAACTTCGCCCACTCGGCCAGAAACGCCGTCGAGGGGAGTTCGCCCGCTTTCAATGCGGGCAGCTTCAGACGATTCTTGCGGGAGATCTCATTGATCCGTGCCACGAAAGCGTCGTCGTCCATTGCCATGTTCGTCACTCACCCTCTCGCGTGAACGCGCCACCAACCGGTACACACTGTTTCCTCGACACTCACCGTAAAATAAACGTTGACATAAACAAAACGGCACGCCTATTTTCCGTCTGTAGGGCTGTTGCAAGGAAGTTTTGCCCCAGTACTTACTCGACTTTTTGGATCTCCTCCAAAAAGCTACATACCTCTGACACCCCTTGCGACGGCCCTTCTTTTATTTCAGTTTCTCTCCCAGCCATCGAAGGAGTCCTTCCCGCGTGTTGAGCGCCGGATCGTCCAGGACCGCCTCGAACATGTGCTGAAGGATGCGGCCGACGTCCGGACCTTCCGCGAGTCCCAACGCCTTTTTTACGTCATCCCCGCCGATCGCAAGATCCGAGATCTTGAACGAGCGCGCCTCGCGCCGTTCGCTCTCGACACGTGCCTTCAGATCCGCAAGGTCCTCGATCTCGTCCGTCTTGCCGCGCGAGAGACAATCCGCCTCGCGAAGGAGGAACAGATTCTCCAGGTTCTCCTCTCCCACACGATAAATGAAACGCCGAACGGTGCTCCGGGTCCACTCTCTCCTGTACAAAAACATGTGGACCTCGACGAGATGGACGCAGCGCGCAACAAGCTCGTTTCCGTATTTCAACCGGCGGAGAACCTCATTGGCGATGCCGGCGCTCGCCGCTTCGTGACCGTAGAACACCACCTTCTCCGCACCGCCCTCCTCGATTATCTGCTTCTTGTCCACCTTGCCCAGATCGTGGAGAAGCGCCGACCACCGGACGACGAGGTTTTCCCTCGGCGCCTTGTCGCAGCTCTTGAGCGAGTGCCAGAAGACGTCGTCGATATGGAACTCGTTCTGCGCGACACCATACGCCCTGTCGAGTTCGGGGAGAATCCGCGCCAGGACCCCGATCCGCTGCATCGTCGCGAACCCTTCGCTCGGGCGCTCGCATTGCTGGAGGAGCTTCGTCAGCTCCTCCTGAACCCGCTCCGCGCTCAGCGTGTCGACGAGCGACGCGCTCTCCATCATCGCCTCCAGCGTGCCGCCGTCGATACGCAGGGAGAAACGCGCAGCGAATCGTATGCCCCGCAGGATGCGAAGCGGGTCTTCACGGAACGCACCGGCGAAGACCATTCTCAACATCCGGTCTTCGATGTCCCTCGCCCCGCCGTGGGGATCGACGATCCGTCCGTCGGCGAGGTTCCGCGCGATGGCGTTGATCGTGAAATCGCGCCTCCCCAAGTCCGCCTCCACGGGAAGCCGCCAGTCGGAATCCACGGTGAATTCGCGGTGACCGGGACCCGTCGACACTTCCGTTCGTGGATACGCGATGTCGATTTCCCTCTCTCGCGCGGCCGGTTTGAATTTGTAGACACCGAACGCCTTGCCGACGAAGGCGACCTGCCCGTACGCGCAGAGAATCTTCTCGAGCTCGTCGGGAGGAAGACCGCGGACGAGGTAGTCGATGTCCTCGCCCGCGCCCGAGATCCCGAGGAGTCCGTCGCGGACGACCCCTCCCACGCAGTAGAGCTCGCCGCGCTCCATGATTTCTCTCTGCCACTTCTCGACAGGCATAGACATCACGCTACCGAAATTTGGTGACAGCCTTCAGGTCAAACCCCCCGGCGGCTCAAATGACCTACGAGTGCCCTACTGTCCGAGTTTCGCGGGATTCGCCAGCCACGCGATGAATCCCGCGAGAGCCGTGAGATACGTCCCCGCGATCAGATATCCCACGGAGAACGCGACCGCTTCGGCACTTCCTATTCCCACGGCCGAAAAGAAGAAAATCACCGTCGCTTCGCGCGTCCCGATTCCGGAGACGGATACGGGGATGAGTTCCACAACGGTCACGATCGGCATGATGAGGGCGATGTACCCGAAGGACACGGCGATCCCCAGCGTCCGCGCCACCGTGTACGCGAGGACGACGATGCCCGCCCAGAAGACGAACGTGAGCAGCGCCGCGCAGGCCGTCACCTTCCAGTGTCTCGCGTACAAACCGAGAGAGTCGTAGAAGCTCGCGACTTCCGCGCTCAGCTGACCGCGGTACTTGGCCGGCGTGAGCATCTTGAAAACCGGTCCGAAGAATTTTCGCATGAGGCTGCGGTGAAGGACGAAGTAGACGAGCGCGAGAATACCGGCCGACGCCGCGATAATCAGCCAAAACGACGGCACATCCGTGTGGCGCGACGAGAAGATGAATACCGTTACCACGCCGAAGACGAGAACTACCACCAGGTCCATCAACCGATCCATGAAGACCGTGAGAAAGGATTCGCCGAAGCCGCGTCCCGTCTCACGCGCCACGTACAGGGCGCGTACCGCGTCTCCCACCTTGCCCGGTGTAACCGAGGCCGCGAAGAAACCGATCGCCCACACCACGGTGCTCCGCCACATCGAGTACGGGATACCGACGAGACGAAGGAGAAGCCACCAGCGGTAACCCCGAATCGCCAGAACGAACACAGTGAAAAACGGGAAAATGATGAGACGCTTGGGATCAATTTGCCGATACGTCTCGAGGATACGCGTGACGCCGGTGCCACGAACGATCCACGCGAAGATCGCGAGCCCCACCAGGGGGAGAAGTAGAGAAATCCATTTTTTCATCGAAGAAAAACACCCTCCCCGGCCGGCCGCGGCCGGCCGCTCGTTCCCGCCTCGAACCGAACCGACAGGTCCAGAAAACGCCGCCGCGATTCTAAACCACACCTCCAGCATTCGTCAGGCAATAACACGCCCGCCGCCAAGAAGTTTGGAGTTGCACAACGCACCTCACACTCCTATAATACTACAGCCATAGCCAGGAGAGAGGCCATGGGCTGGTAACGCGACCCTGCAAGGAGCGCTTCGGAGCCCTTCATGAAGACTGACAAAGTGACGATCAAGATCCCCCGGCCGTTGTATCTGAAGATACAGCAATTGATTGGGGACTCGGGCTTCGACTCGGCCACGGACTTCATCGTGTACGTCCTCCGGGACGTCCTGAGCGAAACAGGCTCGGAAGGCCGCGAGGAGTTCACCGCCGACGAGCTCAAGAACCTGAAGCAGAAGCTCCGCAACCTCGGGTACCTCGACTAAACCGAACGCGTCGCCCGTGCCGGGCGTAGAACGAGTCGAGGCCCCCGGGCGCGCACACGAGCTCGGGCTTACGGTCCGCTCCCCCTATGCGGCTGCGAACGGTACCGCTGCGAGGTCGGAGTCAACGAACCATACACGGAGGTTATGCATCCATGATTAGACCCCACGGCGGCCGGCTCATCAACCGGTACGCGGACGAGGACGAACGGAGTGCGATTCTTGCCGAGATCAAGACCCTCCCGGCCCTCGATCTCAACCGGCGCGAGACATCGGATGCGGGACTTATCGCCAACGGTGCCATGAGCCCGCTCGAGGGGTTCATGACACGGGACGAGTACGATAACGTCGTCGAAAGAAGGCGGCTTCCCCTCGGGCTTGCGTGGACGATACCCATCACGCTCTCGCTCAAGAACGCCGCGCTCGCGGCGAAAACACCTCCGTTCAGGGCGGCTCTCCGCGCCGACGACGGCGAAGCGATCGGTGTCATCGACGTCGAGGATATCTACACCGTCGACCACACGCGCGAGGCCGAACGCGTGCTCCTCACGACAGATGCGGCACACCCTGGTGTCCAGTACCTCCGGAGCATTCCGAACACATACGTTGGGGGACGCATCAAGCTCGTCGAGAAAGTGATCGACGACGACCGTTTCGTGAACTACCTCCTCGAGCCCAAAGAAACGCGCGTTCTCTTCGAGGCCAGGGGATGGAAAAAGATCGTCGCCTTCCAGACGCGAAATCCCATACACCGCGCGCACGAATATCTGCAAAAGTGCGCGCTCGAGGCCGTAGACGGACTGCTCATCCATCCGATCATGGGCGAGACCAAAAAGGACGATATCCCGGCCGAGGTCCGTCTGGAGTGCTACCAGGCGATGATCACCCACTACTTCCCCAAGGACCGCGTCGCCCTTTCGATACTCCCCTTCGCCATGCGCTACGCGGGCCCGAGCGAGGCGATCCATCACGCGATCGTTCGCAAGAACTACGGCTGCACGCATTTCATCGTCGGCAGGGACCACGCGGGGGTCGGCAACTACTACGGCACGTACGACGCACAGGAGATCTTCTACGAATTCCAGCCGGGTGAGCTCGAGATCACGCCGATCATGTTCGACCACGCGTTCTACTGCAAGAAGTGCCAGGGCATGGCATCGCTCAAGACCTGCGGGCACGACAAGTCCCAGCACATGAACCTGAGCGGCACGAAGGTACGCGAATTGCTGAGCGCCGGCGAGAAACTCCCCGACGAGTTCACGCGGCGTGAGGTCGCCGCAATTCTCGAGAAATACTACGCCACCGCTCGAGAGAACCCCGCGGCATAGCGGCTCCCGAAGAGAAAGGTCTCATCGTCATGTCGAAAAAGCTCGTCATCATCGGTCTGGACTGCGCGACGCCTCAGCTCGTCTACGACGCCTGGCTCGACGAGATGCCCAACGTGAAAAGGCTCGTCACGGGTGGCGTCTATGGGAACATGGTGTCCACGATTCCCCCTATCACCGTCCCCGCGTGGATGTCGATGATGACATCGCAGGATCCCGGGATGCTCGGCGTTTACGGGTTTCGTAACCGGAAGAGCTACGGTTACGAGGACCTCTACACCACGAACGCGTCGTACATCACCGCGAAGACGGTGTGGAACCACCTCTCGCGCCACCGTCTCTCATCGATTCTCCTCGGCGTGCCGCTCACCTATCCCCCGAAACCGCTCAAGCGGATCATGGTCTGCGATTTTCTCACCCCGAAGAAGGAACTCGACTACACGTACCCCGCCGACCTGAAAGCGACGATCGACCGCGTCGCGGACGGCGATTACATCATCGATGTGAAGAAGTTCAGGACAACGGACAAGGAGTGGCTCGTCAAGCAGATCTATACGATGACCGAGCGGCGCTTCAAAGTGTTCCGCCACCTGCTCGCGCACAACGAGTGGGACTTCGCGATGATGGTCGAGATGGGCCCCGATCGGATCCACCACGGATTCTGGCGCTACGGCGACCGCGGTCATCGTCTCTACGAGCCGGGCAACCCCTACGAAAACGTGATACGCGACTATTACAGATATTTGGACCAGGAGATCGGGAAGGTCCTCGACGCTCTCCCGGCGGAGACATCCGTCATGATCGTCTCCGACCACGGAGCCAAGGGGATGAAGGGCGGGATATGCATCAACGAGTTCTTCATACGCGAGGGCCTTCTCAAGGTGAAGGACTATCCCGACACGCCCACCGCCCTCAAGACGGAGAACATCGATTGGGCGCATACGAAAGTGTGGGGCGAGGGCGGCTACTACGCCAGGGTCTTCTTGAACGTCGAAGGGCGCGAACCCCAGGGGACGATCCCCCCGGGCGAGTACGACGCCTTCCGCCGGGCGCTCAAACAGAAGATCGAGGCGATCCCCGACGAACACGGAAAGCCGATCGGCACGCAGGTTTTCTTCCCCGAGGAGATTTACAAAACCTGCGCCAACATTCCGCCCGATCTCGTCGTTCATCTGGGTAATCTCGATTGGCGGAGCGCCGGAACGATCGGCAACAAGACGCTGCACATTTTCGAGAACGACACCGGTCCAGACGATGCGAACCACGCGCAGGAAGGGATCTTCATCTGGCACGGCGGCGGCCGCAACGGATCGACCGGGCGGAGGACGGTTTCGATATACGATGTCGCACCGTCGATACTCGACTACTTCGGGATTCCCGTCCCCGGCGAGATGATCGGACGCGTAATCTAGGCAATTCAGCTCAAGGAGGCACCATGAAGGGTTTCACACTGTGGTTCACCGGACTTCCCTGCTCGGGCAAATCCACGCTCGCACGGCGCGTCGAGGAGATCCTCCTCGAGCGCGGCATGAACGTCGAAGTTCTCGACGGCGACGAAGTGAGGGAGCACTTGAGCAAAGGGCTCGGGTATTCCAAGGCGGACAGGGACACCAATATCCGCCGCATCGGGTACGTGGCCAAGCTCCTCTCTCGAAACGGCGTCGTCGCCATCGGCGCCGCGATCTCCCCGTACAAGGAGATACGAAACGAAGTCCGAACCTGGCACGACCGCTTCGTCGAAGTCTACGTCAAGGCCCCGGTCGACGAGCTAAAGGAGCGCGACGTCAAGGGAATGTACAAAAAGGCTCTCGCCGGCGAGATCAAGCACTTCACCGGCGTCGACGATCCGTACGAGGCGCCCGAGAATCCCGAAGTCATCGTCGAGACGGACAAGGAAACCGTCGAGGAGAGCGTCAACAAGATCGTCCGCACGCTCGAGCTCATGAACTACATCCCGGGCGCAGGCGCCGGGAGCGATTACTCGGAAGAAGAGGAGCAGGAGATCAAGGCCCGGCTCAAGGACCTCGGGTACATCTAGCCGCTTTTCGCCGACTCGACGTTCCGGTCGCGCCTCGGCGTGTGAAGCGAAGCGAGCGTTCGCCATGGCGATCAAACTCTTCAGCCGAAAACGGAAGAAGGCGTGCGTCGTCGGTCTCGACGGCGTCCCCTACACGCTCCTCCAGTCTATGATGCAACAGGGCGTGATGCCGCGGACCGCCGCCATCGTGTCGCAGGGATCGCTTCGTTCGATGACCGTGACGCTCCCAGAGATCTCGTCCGTGAGCTGGTCCACCTTCATGACCGGAAAGAACCCCGGAGAGCACGGGATCTTCGGTTTCACCGATCTCAAGGAAGGAACTTACGACCTCCGCTTCCCTTCCTTCCGCGACATCAAATCGGAGACCATCTGGGACCTCGTGGGAAAGGCAGGCGGCCATTCCGTCGTCATCAACCAGCCCTCGACCTATCCCGCACGCGAGATCCCCGGCGTTCTCATTTCGGGATTCGTTGCGATCGACATCGACAAGGCGGTCTTTCCGAAAAGCTATCTCGCGATGCTCGCGAGGCATTCGTACACCGTGGACATCGACACGACGAAGTGCCGGGACAATCCTCAGAAACTTTTCTCCGACCTCGGAGCGCTTCTCGAGGCGCGCACGAAAGTCCTCGATGAGCTCTGGCAGAACGAGTCGTGGACATTCATGGAAGTCGTGGTCACGGGAACCGACAGGCTTCACCATTTCGCATGGGACGCCTGCGAGGACGACGCGCATCCTCGGCACAAGGATTTCATCGACTATTACCGGAAGGTCGACGCCTTCATAGGGCACGTCTTCGACAAGTTCCAGCGCGAGGACTCGCGCGACAATTTCTTTCTCCTCTCCGACCACGGGTTCTGCGGCACGAAAAAAGAGGTCTACATCAACACGATCCTGCAGAAACACGGCTACCTGCAGCTCGAGGGTGCGGGCCAGGCGTCGCTCGCCGCGATTGCCGATACGTCGAAGGCCTTTGCGCTCGACCCCGCCCGCGTGTACATCCACCGGCGCGGGCGGTATCCGAAGGGACGCGTGGACGAGAAAGACGTTGCCGGCTTGAAACGCGAGCTCACCGAACTTTTCCAGTCCGTGACGGATGACTCGGGCTTGAAGATCGTCCGCCGCGTTTTCGATGGCGCCGAGGTCTACTCGGGGCCCTACGCGGTGCAAGGACCCGACCTTCTATTGATTCCCCGCAATGGATATGATATGAAAGGCAAAATCGGAGCGCCCCTCGTCGTCGGCGAACGGCGGCTTCAGGGGATGCACACCTGGGACAACGCGTTTTTCTTCGCTCTTCGCGGAGATAGGGTCGATTTGTCGAGAGACCTCGAGATCGTCGAGGTGCCATGGATTATCCTGAGGAGCATCGATGTCGGTCCGTAGCCGCAGGGTTTTTTTCACGGCTGCAGTCGCTTTCCTCGCCGCCCCCGCGCTCGCCCACGCGTACATCGGCCCGGGAGCGGGCTTCGCGCTCGTCACGTCCTTCGTTAGCGTCCTCATCGCGTTCGTCACCGCTTTCGTCGCGCTGTTCACCTTCCCCGTTCGCATGGCGTGGCGCTCGCTCAGGCGAAAGAGACCGCCGCGAAAAGCGAAGGCCCGCCGTGTCGTGATCCTCGGCCTTGACGGTCTCGATCCCGTGATCTGCGAAAGAATGATGGCGGCCGGTGAGCTCCCGTATTTCTCGGGGCTCCGCCAGTCCGGGTACTATCATCGTCTCGCCACTTCCACCCCTGCGATGTCGCCCGTCGCCTGGTCGTCCTTTGCCACCGGGACCGACGCGTCGTACCACGGCATCTTCGACTTTCTCTCCCGCGACCCGCGGACGTATCTTCCCCGCCTCTCGTCGTCGAGCGTCTACGGCGAGAGCCGTTTCTTCAAACTCGGCCCGTTCAGAATCCCCGTGAAAAGGGGCGGCGTCCGCTTCCTGAGAAAGAGCGTGAGCTTCTGGAAGGTTCTCGGCGACTACGGTATTTTTCCGACGGTGCTCCGGGTCCCGATCACCTTTCCGCCCGAGAAGATCCACGGGATCATTCTTTCGGGAATGGATGTGCCGGATCTGCGAGGCACGCAGGGCTCGTTCACCTTTTTCTCGCAGGCGCCTTCCGACGTCGACATCGGCGGGATGGTAGTTCCCCTCGGCAAGAATGGAAAGAAAATCAAGACCGCCATCCCCGGCCCCACGAACCCCCTCGATGGGAAACCCATCGAGATCCCCATGGAGATCTCGGTGTCCCCCAAGAAGAAGCGCGCCACAATCCACGTCGACGGCGAGTCGTTTCGTCTCGGTGAGCGCGAGTACTCCCCGTGGGTCCATCTGAAATTCAAGGCCGCGGCCAACATCAAGTTCAACGGGATCGTCCGCTTCTACATCACCCGCCTCGAGGGCGATTTCGGCATGTATATGACGCCGATCCATATCGATCCCGAGAAACCCGCGATGCCGATCTCCCATCCGGCCTTCTACGCGATGTACCTTGCCAAACTCATAGGACCGTACGCCACCCTCGGTCTTGCCGAGGATACGTGGGCGGTGAACGAACGAGTCCTCGACGAGGACGGTTTCTTGAAACAGGCGTACCTCCATCACGAAGAACGAAAGAAGATGTGGTTCCATGCGCTGAAAAAGCTCCGGAAAGGATTCGTCTGCTGTGTCTTCGATTTGAGCGACCGTGTCCAGCACATGTGCTTCAGGTATCTCGACGAACACCATCCGGCGAACACGGGAAAGGATGTCACGAAATACAAAGAGGCTCTCTACGACATGTACCGCAAGATGGATGAGCTCCTCGGCGAGACGCTCGAACGCATAGGCCGCGACACGACGCTCTTCGTCATTTCCGACCACGGATTCAAATCCTTCAAACGCGGTGTGAACCTCAACTCGTGGCTCTATAAGAACGGGTATCTCGTTTTCAAGCCAGGAAGGCTGCCCGGCGAGTATCTCGAGGGTGTCGACTGGACCAAGACCAAGGCCTACGCGGTCGGTCTCGGTGGAATCTTCCTCAATATCAAGGGCCGGGAGCGTGAGGGGATCGTCGAGCGCGGGGAAGCGGAGGCGCTCAAGAACGAGATCGCCTCGAAACTCCTCGGAATCACGGACGAGCCATCGGAAACAAGGGCGATCAACCGCGTCATCGATGTGGACAAGGAGTTCACCGGGCCGTATCGAAAAGACGGTCCCGATCTTCTCGCCGGCTTCGCGGAAGGATACCGCGTGTCGTGGGACTGCGCGCGCGGGCTTGTCACGCCGACGGTCATCGAGGACAACACGCGGAGCTGGAGCGGCGATCACTGCATCGACCCCGAGAAAGTCCCGGGGATTATCTTTTCCAACAAGCCGCTCGCACGCGACGATCCACGCCTCATCGATCTCGGACCGACGGTACTCGATCTCTTCGGCATCGACACGCCGGAGCATATGACGGGGAGGACGCTCTTATGAGCCTTCAGGGCCTCATGACGCATGTGAAGCGCGGCACCCATACGGCAGCCGTTATCGGCGCGGTGTGCGGGGTCGCGGCCGCAGCGCTCCTCGGCGCCGGCTGCGAGCGCAAGCCCGTCGAGCTCTCTGGCGCTAAAAGCGTCGTCATCCTGGGTATCGACGGGATGGATCCGAAGCTCCTCGAACAATTCGTGGAAAAAGGCCTGATGCCCAACTTCCAGGCGCTCATGCGGGAAGGCTCTTATTCCCCGCTCACCACGAGCACTCCCCCGCAGAGCCCCGTGGCGTGGTCGAACTTCATCACCGGCATGGATCCCGGCGGCCATGGGATTTTCGATTTCATCCACTGCGATCATTCCAGTTATATGCCGGTGTTCTCCGAGTCGGTCGTCGAGCCTCCGAAGAGGACGCTCAAGATCGGCCGATTCGTGATTCCCCTGTCGAAAGGGCGCGTCGAGCTCTTGCGGCGGGGCGAGGCGTTTTGGCAGATGCTCGACGCAAAGGGCATTCCGTACCTCATATTCCGTATCCCGGCGAATTTCCCGCCTGTGAAGAGCCGCGGAACGTCGACATCCGACATCGGAACGCCGGATATTCTGGGGACGTACGGCACCTTCTCGTTCTTCACCGACGACCCATCCTTCGCGTCGCTGGATGTCTCCGGCGGAACAGTGTTTCCCGTCCGTGTCGAGAACAAGAGCGTCGAGGCCGCGCTCGTCGGTCCGGAGAACAGTCTCCGCTCGGAGAAGCCCGTCCTCACACGGCCGTTCAGGGTGGCGATAGACCGGGAGAACCAAACGGCGAAGATCACCATCGGTAAGTCGGTGATTCTCCTCAGCGAGGGCGAGTGGAGCGACTGGGTCGAAGTGGAGTTCGATCCTCTCGGACCCTTCCAGAAGATTTCCGGGATTACTCGATTTTATCTGAAATCGTTGTCGCCGCATTTCATGCTCTACGCGTCGGCGATCAACATCAACCCCGCTGATCCGGCGCTCCCCATCTCCACGCCGCCCAGCTTCTCCAAGGAGCTTTACAAGAAGATCGGCTACTACTCTACGAAAGGGATGCCCGAAGACACGAAGGCTCTCGAGTGGGGGATCTTCGACGACGCGGAGTTCATTCGCCAGGCCGACATGGTGTTCAACGAACGCACGCGTATGCTCGACGCTATACTCGAGGACTACCGCGGCGGGCTCCTCTTCTTCTATTTCTCGACGCTCGATCAGACGACGCACATGCTGTGGAAAAACATCGATCCGAAGCACCCCGCGTTCACCGAGGAAACCAGCCGGTACGTGCACCAGACAGAGCACTACTACGCCAAGCTCGACAGCGTTCTCGGCGTCGTCCAGCAAAAAATACCAAAGAACGCCATACTCATCGTCATGTCCGACCATGGGTTCGCGCCGTTCTACTACAAGTTCAATCTCAACACCTGGCTCTATGAGAACGGATACATTACCCTTCTCGATGCGTCGACCGCGGGGAGCGAGCCCCTGTTCCAAAACGTCTTCTGGCGCCGGACACGGGCCTTCGGGCTTGGCATCAACGGTCTGTATATCAACCTCAGGGGACGCGACGCCGAAGGCGTCGTGCGGCCGGGGGAAGAGTACGACCAGATTGTCGAAGAGATACGGAGCAAGCTCGTCGCCTACAGGGACCCGACTACCGGTCTTCAGGTCGTCGAGCAGGCGTACAAGAGAAGCGACGTCTACCACGGCAAGATGGCCGAGACCGCTCCCGATCTCATCGTTGGCTACGCCCGCGGGTATCGCTGCAGCGACGAATCGGCTCTGGGCGAGTTCTCGAGGGAACTCCTCAAGCCCAATCTGGCGAAGTGGACCGGAGACCATTGCGTGGACCCGCGCGTCGTCCCCGGCGTCTTCCTTTCCAACAGGCCGCTCCTCGTGCAGGATCCCGCGCTGACCGATTTCGCCAGAACGATACTCAAGCTCTACGGCGTCAAGCCGCCGAAGAACGTGATCGGACGGCCGCTTCTCGAATGGCCTCCGAAACAAAAAGCGAAGGAGAAATGATGTTCGGTAAACCGGCGATCAAACTCGACAAGGACCTCTTCGAAAGGGTGAGAAAGATCGCGAAGATCTCCGGGTACGCCACGGTGGACGAGTTCGTCGTTCATGTTCTGGAGAAGGAGCTCGCCGCTGTCGAGGACGCAGGGTCCGACGAGGAGATCAAGAAGAAGCTCGAAGGGCTGGGGTATATTTCGTAGATGGACGCCACCGCAACAGTCATCACGCACATCATCGATGTGCTCGTTCTTCCCTTCGGAAGGACGCACCACACGCTGCAGCTCGTGTGGCTTTCCGTGTTGACCGGCGTCGGGATGGCGTACGTCTTCAAGATCACCTCCAGCCAGAAGGCGATCAAACGGACGAAGGACCGTCTGAAGGCCCGCATCCTCGAGATGCGCCTCTATCAGGACGACGCAGTGCTGATTTTCCGGGGGCTCGGCGGGGCGCTCAAGAACAACGCCCTCTACCTTACAACTATCTTCGTTCCGTTCCTCATCATGATCGTCCCTGTCGCCATCGTCTTCACACAGCTCGATCAGCGCTTCTCGCGCTCCTATCTCACTCCCGGATCGACGGCGCTTCTATCCGTGCAGCTGCGGGACGTCCTCGATCCTTTCACGACCCCCGTCGAAATCCATATCGAGGGGGGCGCCTCGCCGATCGGGAAACCCGTCCGCGATCTCGTCACGCGCGAGACGGACTGGAAGATTCTCGTCGATACCGGCGGGATGCCCCAGGTCACCCTCTACGCCAAGGGGGCGTCGTACTCGTTTCCTCTCGTGGCCGAGAGCACGTATCGCATGATCGGGACCGAGCGGCGAGCCTCGGCGCTCTTCGAACCGATTCTTCACCCCGGACTTCCGCCGATTCCCCCCGACTCGCCGTTCGAGCGCGTCCGTGTGGAATATCCGCCCGCATCCCACTGGCTCCTCGGCTGGCACGTCCACTGGATCGTGATATTCCTCGTTTATTCGATGCTTGCGGCCTTTGCGATCAAGGTGCTGGCGGGGATCGAGATCTGATTCCGCTTGCTTCGAGCTTCTACTTCCAGGCAGGTGCTGCGGGAGGCGGCGTGCAGGCGCCGCGCTGGGGTGTTCTGCAGTGAGATTGAGAATGTGCCGGAGGCCGGACTTGAACCGGCACGGAGTTTCTAACTCCAGCGGATTTTAAGTCCGCTGCGTCTACCATTCCGCCACTCCGGCAGCACGGGATATTCTACCATCTCTTCGGAAAAGTCCGAAAAAGATTGTAGTCGGCCTCTGAATCCGACAGTAGCACAGCGTGCGCCCACAGCTGTCGATCGGCGTTCGCGAGCCACCCCGCGCCAGACAAACAGGAAACCCCCACTCCTCAAGGCCCGATTTGCATCTCCGGCGGAGGATTCCCGGACGCTCCGACCGCGTAGACACCGCCCCGCGGCAGCGTCTCGTCCCGGATCCACACCGCGTAATACCGCGGATTCTTCCTGCGGCAGGCCGTCTTCTGGAGTTTGAGTTCGAGCGTCCCGTTGGGGGCTTTGATCATGGCGGTCAGATCACGCGTGAGGTCCCGCCGTCCCGGGAGTCCCTTGAAGAGATCCCCGTGGGCAAACTGGAAGTGAGCTGAGATCGCCTTCCCCGGATCGTCCGGGTCGGGATAGAGCGTCCATACCACGGAGTCCGCTTCCCTGTTCGCCTTGTCTCGTCTCGGATCGAGTCCTCTGTGAACCTTGGTCGTCGGTTCCTGGACCATCCAACGGCCACCGACCTTCACAATGCCGAGGTTCCATTTCCGACCCCGCTTGGCTCGTTGCCTTGGCATATCGACCTCCTTGTCGAAGTTTCAAATCACCGGCGGCGTCTCTATTAGCGACGCCGCGTCCCGGCGTCTCGCGCCCCGCTCGTGTCCGAGCGAGCCACGCGCGCCAGGAGCTCCTGAAAACGTTCGTCCGATCGCAGTTCGTCAAGCCACGGATCGCGCTCGATATCGCTCACCGGATAATCGCCCTCGAGCGCCTTCCCGATCCACTCGATCGCTTTGTCGCGGTCACCCACCTCCTCGTAGGTATGCCCGGCAAAATAGGCGATACGCGGGTTCTCCGGTGCGATCTCCAGAGCTTCCGCGAGGAGTGCCAATGCTTGATCTTTTTCACCGATAATCGCGTAGTAAGCGGCGAGGCTCGTCAACACACGGGCGTCACGCGGAGTGAGGGCTCTCTGCTTCTCCGCAAGCTCTACGGCTCGCCGATACGCCTCGAGCGCTTTCTCTCGCTGTCCCGGAGCCCAGTACGCTGCGTTGGCGAGCGCCGCCCATGTCAGGTAGCTCGTGTCGTTGAGCTTAAGAGCCTTCTCGCACACCGCTGCCGCCTCGGCGTAGCGCTGCTCCATGTAGAGCAGCGTGCTCAGATTGCTGTATGCACGATAGTTCGGCTCGACCTCGATGGATCGTTCGAACATCTTCTGCGCGTCGCTCGTCTTCTCGAGCCCCCAGTACGCTGCGCCGAGGTTCAGGTAGCCAAAGGCGTTGTCCGGCGTAAGCTCGATCACTTTCTGGAACTGCGTCACCGCCCCCGCATAATTGCCTTTTTTGAAGTAGAAAAGTCCGAGCTCGTTGTACCCACCCCAATAATCGGGCTTCATGGCGATGGCCATTCGATACGTCGAATCCGCCTGCGCCGGCTTTTCCAAATCGGCGTACGTGGAGGCGAGCCCGCGGAATGCCGCCGCGTTGGTAGGTTCGAGCGAGAGCGCCCGTTCGAACTCGGCGATCGCCCCTTGAGCGTCGCCGGTGCCCCCGCGTATGAGTCCCATTGTCACGTGGGCCGGCGCAATGAGGGTATTGAGTTCGACGGCGCGCTCGCAGCTCCTGAGCGCGTGCGGGATCCACTGGGGATCCATGGTTTCCTTATGCTTCCGCCAGTAAGCTTCTCCGAGACCCGCATAGGCCAGGGCGTAGAGCGAATCCTCTCCGATCGCCTTCTCGAACGATTCGATGGCGCGGTCGATGTTCTCCTTCTTTTCGTAGCGCCGTATGGACCCGACTCCTTGCAGGTACGAATCGTACGCCCGCGATATACCCGTGCTCCCCGCCACCATCAGCCGCTCGGCCTCGGGATGGAGCTTGAAATTGAGCATTCCGGCAAGGCGGATGACCGTTTCATCCTGCAGGACCGTCATCCTCTCCATGAAATCATCGATCATGGTCCCGTTGATCTGGCGCGGGGTCTCTCCGCGTGTCGGGTCCACCAGATTGAGCGTCACACGGAATCGATCGCTGAAGCGTTGGACAGACCCCGTGACGACGAGATTGACGCCGAGGGATTTCTCGGCTTCGCTGGGACTATCGATCTTCTGCCCACGAACTTCGCTCGCCGGAACGACCCACAGCGACCCGTGAAACTGTTCGAGCTGTGTGAGCTGTGTGGTGACCGTCTCCATGAGCCCGTCGCAGAAGGCCTGGTTAACGGGATCGTTTCCGACGTTTTCAAACGGCAGCACCGCCAGGTGGAGTTCCCCCGCTTCCCTTTGGAAAAGACCCCCGAGCGCCCTTCTGGATCCAGGGTTGACCGCTACCACGACGACGGCGGCGACGACGGCACACGCGGCGACCGATGCAAGAACGATGTTCAACCGACGATGGGGCCGCCGGGCCCACATCGGTTTCATACCTCCCGCGATGCTCGCCAGGTCGTCTCGCATCTCGACGGCGGACTGATACCGCGACGACACGTTCTTCTCAAGTGCCTTGACGATGACTCGCTGCAAGCCGGCGGGAATGTCTCTGCTCAGCTCGGAGAGCGGCTTGGGATCGGCGTTCACGATCTGATACATCACCGCCGCCTCGTGCTCTCCCTCGAACGGTAGCCGACCCGTCAAGAGTTCGTAGACGACTACGCCGAGCGAGAAGATGTCCGATCTCGCGTCGACGTCGCCTCCCTTGACCTGCTCGGGCGACATGTAAACGTACGTCCCCATGGTCTTGCCCGTACGCGTGATCTTCGTCGTTCCTCTCAGCTTGGCCAGACCGAAGTCGAGGATCTTCACTTCCCCGTCACGTGTGACCATGATGTTCGCAGGTTTGATGTCCCTGTGTATGATTCCGTTGGCGTGAGCTTTGGCGAGTCCTTCGGCGACCTTTTCGGCGATCCGCATGCTCTCCTCGGGCGCAAGAGGGCCGCGTTCCACTATTTTGTCGAGTGTCTCGCCGTCATAGCAGGCCATGCAGATGAAGAGCTGACCGTCGGGGGTTTCGTCGATTTCGTGGATGCTGCAAATGTTGGAATGGTCGAGAGCGGAAGCCGCCTGGGCCTCACGCACGAACCGGCGTTTAGCGTTGGCGTCACGGGTGAGCTCGGGAGGGAGAAACTTGAGGGCGACGGTTCTTTTCAGACGGACGTCTTCCGCCTTGTACACGACCCCCATACCGCCGCCACCGAGCTTCTCCAAAATCCGGTAGTGCGAAATCGTTCGGCCGACTCTCGGGTCCATCGAGACACCTCGACCATAAACGCGTTCGGCTCACCCCTTTCACGAGGGGATCCCCGAAGAGACACAGGAATCGCTGCGTGCGAGAGGCGTTTGGAAGGCGGGAGTCTACGAAGGACGCAGTGGTTGCCAAGCTGGGAACCCAACCCCCGGGTTCACAGGCGCGCCCCCCAATGCCGCACGCCAAGTGTCATTATACCATGAGAATCGGCGCATTGCCCGCGCGAAGATACGGGCACTGAAGAGACGGTCACTCAAATGAAGTCGGCGGTAACACGCTATTATCATTGTAGTTAGGTCGTCCTCAAGAACAATCTCGCGGCGCCCCCTTGCATTTG
>CAZYCB010000431.1:0-2059 GCA_964645735.1 uncultured bacterium
CACCGCCGCCCTATGCCGGGCCGGATTCGAGTGCGCGTAGAGCATCGTAACCATGACCGTAGAGTGACCAAGAAGTTCGCCAATGGTCACAATATCAACCCCCGCCGATAAAAGATTTGAGGCGAATTTATGTCTGAGTTGGTGGCAAAAGAAGTGTACCCCGGCGTTCTTGCTGATCGTCGCCGTGAGTCGCCGCAGTAGCGAGTCGCTCGTCCGCCCCGGTATGTCGAATATAAACGACATACTGCGCTGTCTTCCGGCCAGGATCCCCAGCGCCTCGGCGTTGAGCGGGACCGTGCGGACCTTGCCGCCCTTGCCGCGCACGGTGAGCGAGTCGTCGCCGATGTCGGCCCAGCGCAGAGTGAGCGCCTCGGAGCGCCGGAGTCCCGTGTTGAGGATGAAGCGGAACAGGGCCGGTGCCTCGCGCTGGAGCGGGGTCGCGTGTTTTCGCGTGGCCAACCTTGAAGTCTCGGCGAGAATGGCCGAGATTTCAACCTCCGTGAGTGGACGGACCTTTGCCCCTTCGCGGTAGAACTTGACGCGGGAGACGGGGTTGTCGCCCTTGAACTCGCCCCAGTCCTTTGCGCGGTTGAACATGGAGCGCAAGAGAGCCGCGTATCTGTTTACCGTGGAGCGCGAGAGCGTGCGCTTCGTCTTGCCGATGGGCCGCGTGAGCAGGAACGCCCTCATCTGTTCGACATGATACGGGGTTATGCCCTCCAGCGTCAATAACCCGGCATTATTGAGCCAGGCGCTTATGATGGCCGAGTTCCACTCCGCGTCCTTGGCCGAGGCCGGGTGAGCCTGTCGGACCCAGGCCAGGTATCGCTCACGGAACTCTGCAAACGGGACGCCGGGCGGCTTGGGCTTGCGGAGCTCGAGCGTGATGTCCCGCGCCCGCTCGATAGCGACGACGCGCTCGTCAGTTCTGAGAGAACGGCGGACGCGCTTTTTTCCGACCCACAGGTCCAACCAATACAGGCGTCCCCGTTTCTTGATCATCTGGCGCGTCCTTCGGCTCGTCGGGATTCTCGGGCTCGACGATCGGCGGGACCGGTCCCGGCTCGTTGTAGATGAACGAAGTGACCTTGCCCGTGTCGTCGATCTTGGCGATGAATTTCATTTTGGCTTTGCTTTCTCCAGCTCGATCAAGCGACGGCGAACGTCCTCCGGCAGGAGTTCGTAGAGCCGCTTGGCGATTTCGTCTTCTTCGCTGATCTTCTGCGGACACGGGTAGCCAGCCAGGAGCCTAGATGGCGGGATGCCCGTCACCTCACAGATTCGCATGAGGTCGGTCAAATCCATTCCGCGCCCCGCATGGATAATTTGGGATAGCCACGCCTCGGAATGTCCGAGCGCGGCGCATAGCCGACGCTGAGTCCAACCCTCCTCTTTTAAGACGTTCTTCATCACCCCGAACATGGCCTGGTCAGCCTCGGTTCCCCTTCGCCGATTGCTATTCACGCCCGCATTATTCCCCTCTCTGGAAGATGCGTCAAGGCGTAATTCGCTCATTATAAAACATTAAGCGGTGTGAAAATATATCGAGAAATATCTTGACATGGGTTAAGTATAGGCGTATAAACTAAGGCATAGGTTAAGCATGAAACACGCAAGGATCATAAAGCGGTGGATGCGGGAGAGCGGAATCAACCAGCGGCAAGTCGCCCGATCCGCTGGTATCAGCGAAGCGATGGTGTCGCTCGTTCTGAGCGGTTCGCGGTCACTCGGCGCCCGTTCGATGCGCGGACTCGCCAAGGCGATGGGCGTTTCGGTCGAGGTGTTCTTCCAATGACGCTCCTGACCCGTGAAGAAGCGCGGCGACTCCTCCGCGTCTCTGCCCGGACACTTGACCGGCACGTTGCGGCGGGGCTTCTTCCTTCGCGGCTTGTCGGCTCCCGGCGTCGGTTCGACTACGACGAGTTGAAGTCCTATTCGGTCCGTCATCGTCAACCCCTTTCCCCCGCAGGGACATTATGAGCGAGCCGAGGTTCTTGCGCAAGTCACGGCCCGCACTCTTTTTGACGGAAGACCAGCCGCTCCTTGTTCTCCTGCGCGA
>CAZYCB010000432.1:0-2060 GCA_964645735.1 uncultured bacterium
CTCCACAACGACGTGGACATGCCGTTCCCGAAGCCGAACCAGGAACCGTACCAGGTGGTACAGCTCAGGGACCTCATCAAACGGCACCCCGAGACGGTGGTCATATGGGCGCACGCGGGGCTCGGGAGGGTCGTGCGTCCCGTCAAGGACCAGCTGAAGATCATGGAGCTGGGTCTCTCCAACCCCGACCTCAAGAATTTCTACGTCGATCTGTCGTGGGACGAAGCGGCGAAGTACATCGTCTCGAGTCCCGAAGCGATCCAGGCAACGGCGGACCTCATCAACCGGTTTCCCGACCGCTTTCTTTTCGGCACCGATGAAGTCGCACCATCGGATCAAACGAAGTATCTCAAAGTCTACGAGCAGTACGCCCCCCTGCTCGCCAAGCTGACGCCGGCGGCGCGCGAGAAATTCCTCAAGGGGAATTACGAGCGGCTCTTCGACGCGGCGAGGCGCAACGTGAGGGCGTGGGAAAAAGCGCACCCGGATTGAGGACGCGTCAGGAAGCTGTCGCGCAAATCGAACGGGTAAGCGAACCAACACACACCACGGA
This sequence comes from uncultured bacterium, assembly GCA_964645735.1. Classification (GTDB taxonomy): domain Bacteria; phylum Krumholzibacteriota; class Krumholzibacteriia; order WVZY01; family WVZY01; genus CAZYCB01. The sequence goes on from CAZYCB010000432.1 coordinate 554, forward strand.
GGTGATCCATGAGGTTAGGACCGCAAAGACCGCACCATCAGATGAGAGCCGCTGCGTTCGTGACGGCGCTTGTGTTGCTGGCGGGTCTGGCGATCGCGCTCGCGCCGAGCGTTGGCCGGGCGCAGGCTTCGGAAACGCGCCTGCAAGTCTACGGACATGCAATGCTGGACATGGGCTATCAAACCGGACAGAACCACCCAGACTGGTTCGACGTGCTCCGGCCTACGAAGCTTCCGTCGTTCGAGAATCAGTTCGGCGAGGACGGCCGCTTTTTTTCGGGTGTTCGTCAAAGCCGCTTCGGCGTGAAGAGCTTCACGCCGACGGATCTCGGCGAATTGCGGACGACATTCGAGTTCGAACTCTTTGGCACGGGCGTTGACGCCGGCCAGACCACGTTTCGGCTCCGCCATGCTTACGGAGAGCTGGGGCAGATCGGAGCCGGTCAGACGTGGAGCCCGTTCATGGACGTCGACGTGTTTCCCAACTCGCTCGAGTACTGGGGACCGAACGGCATGGTGTTTTTCCGCAACGTTCAGCTCCGCTGGATGCCAGTCCAGGGAGACTCGCGCGTGACGATCGCTCTCGAGCGGCCGGGCGCGAGCGGCGATGCGGGCGACTACTCCAACTACTCCGAAGTGACCGAAGGTCTCATGGGACGGTACCCCGCCCCCGATCTTTCCGCGGAGTTCCGCCTCGGCAAACCGTGGGGGTACGTGGAAGTCGCCGGGATTCTCCGGTACATGAAGCTGGATGACACGATGGACGACGAGTACGACCTCTCCGACGAGGCCATTGGCTGGGGCGTGAACCTCAGCTCCAATCTCAAAATCCAGAAGGACACGATCCGTCTCCAGTTCGTCTACGGCGAAGGCATCCAGAACTACATGAACGACGCAACCGTCGATGTCGGGCTCGAGGAAACCGGGGACGCGGCGAGCCCTCTCCAGGTCAAGCCAATCCCCGTCATGGGAGTCGTCGCGTTCTACGACCGCACGTGGAACGACAAGTGGACGAGCACGGCGGGATACTCGCGCCTCCAGATGGATACCTTGAGTGGCCAGTCGGACGACGCGTTCAAGACGGGGCAGTACGCGCTCGCGAACCTGCTGTACTACCCCGCGCCGAACGTCATGCTCGGCCCCGAGGTCCAGTGGGGCCAGCGGGAGAACTGCTCTGATGGGTGGAAAGTCGATGACTACCGCGTCCAGTTCTCGTTCAAGTACAACTTCTCGTACACGCTAGGAGGCAGTTAAATGAAAACGTTCAACCGCAGATTCATGGGGACGGCATGGCTTTGCGCCGTCGCCACGGCCGTGGTGTTCACGTTCGCTGCGGTGATCACACCGTCGTGGGCACAGAAGCCGGCCGATATCGACGCCGCGCTCAAAGCGGCGCACGCGAAGTACAAGGACATTAAGGAGGGCGCGGTTGCCGACTACATTCCGGCGCTCGCCAAGGTCGATCCGAAAATCTTTGGGATCGCGATCGTCACCGTCGATGGCAAGGT
>CAZYCB010000433.1:0-2250 GCA_964645735.1 uncultured bacterium
CAAGGCGACGCTCAAAAAAAAGCTCGACGTCGACTTCAGGAAGTACGTGATCCTCGGGGCGTGCAGCCCTCCCCACGCGTACAAGGCGCTATCGGCGGAGATCGAGATCGGGCTTTTCCTGCCCTGCAACGTGATCGTGTACGAGTGCGACGAAGGCGGGACGGCGGTCACCGCCGTCGACGCCTCTTTCATGGCGACCGCAACGGGGAACGATCGGCTCTCGGAGGTTGCCGCGGCGGTCAACGAGAAGCTGAAGAGAGTGATCGAGACGTTCTAGAAACGACAGGGAGCGCTCGGACACGCCTCCCAGACCGACTCGACGGGCACCCGGGATACGGGTGCCCGTTCTTTTTTCCCGCCTGGGCGGACGCGCAGCCTTGGTAAGGATCTTGCATGATCGGTAAATCGAGGAGTGGGTAACGTGACGGCTTCATCGCGTTTTCGAAGACAGGCCGGATCGCGGCTCGCGAGAGCGGTTCTTTGCGGGAGCCTGCTCTACGCGCTGGGCTGCGGTGGGGGATCGGATACGCGTGCTAAAAAGGACGATACGACAGACAGCACAGCGCAGCGGGCCGCGGGCGAGTCGTCACCGCGAAGGGGGGGTGGACGGCTCACCATCGGCGTTCAGCAGGAACCCGAGAGATTGAGCGAGATCCTCAACGCCACGGCCGTCAACAATCTCGTGTGCAATCTCATTTTCAGCAAGTTCGTCAAGTACGACGACGAGCTTCATCTCGTCCCCGATCTCATCGAGGCCATCCCCACGATGGAGAACGGGGGCGTATCGCCGGATCACCTCGCCTACACGTACACACTGAAGAGCGGCGTGCGCTGGCACGACGGTGTTCCGCTCACCAGCGCCGATGTGGCGTTCACGTTCGAGGTGATCATGGATCCCAAGGTGAACGTGGAGTCGAGAGAAGGGTGGGACGCGATAGCCGCGGTGGAGACTCCCGACGAGCGCACCGTCGTCTTTCGTCTCAAGCGCCCCTTCCCGGATTTCGTGTCGGAGATGTTCTTCGACGAGTCGGTGCTGCCCAAGCACATCCTCGAGGCCGAGAGGGGGGAAGCGTTCAACCAGTCGCGTTTCCATATGGCGCCCGTCGGATCGGGGCCGTTCGTGTTCAAGGAGTGGGAATCCGGATCGTACCTGATTCTAGCGCGGAACGACGCTTACTACGGGGGAGGACCGTTCCTCGACGAGATCGTTTTCAAGTTCATCCCCGACGAGAACGCTCTCCTCATCCAGCTCAAGACGGGGGAGATCGATCTCTATGACAACGCCGATGTGAGCTTTCTCGGCCAGATCAAGTCGATTCCCGGAGTGAGCGTGACCCTCACGCCCACGATGATGTACGAGCACATCGATCTCAACACGGAGAACGAGATTCTCCGCGACGCGCGGGTACGCCAGGCTCTCTCCTTCGCGACGAAGCGCGAGGGGATCGCCAGGATCGCGTACGACGGACTCGTCACGCCCGCGCTGGTCGACGAGTACCCCTCGTCGAAGTACTTCAGTGCCGCGGCTGCGGGGCGCGTGACGTACGACCCCCTGAAAGCCAGGCGGCTGCTTCGCGACGCGGGGTGGGCGGACTCCGACGGCGACGGCATCCTCGAGAAGGACGGGCGGGATCTCGTGCTCACGATCTCGACGACGGCGGGGCGTCTCAATCGCGAGAAAACGGAACTCGTATTGAAAGACCAGTACAAGGAAGTGGGCATCGATCTTAAGGTGAAAAATTACAACCCGACGGTTTTCGCGGGTTCCTACGAGGAGAACGGCATTCTCAAACGGGGAAGGTTCGATCTGGCGTTGTACGCGTGGCTTTCGTCTCCGGAGCCGGCGACAAAGGAGGATCTCTACTCGCTGCGCACGATTCCTCCCGAAGGCCAGAACCACCCGAGAATTCGAAACGAGCGGCTCACGGCGCTCCTCGAACAGGGCGCGCACGAAACCGACGAACGGCGCCGCGTGGAGATCTACCACGAGATCGCGGATATCCTCGTCGACGAAGTCCCCGTGATTCCGCTTTTCTGGCACACCGCCGTCGACGCCTGCACGCGGCGTCTTCACAACTACAAACCGAACCCTACGCAGTCTGCCGACACGTGGAACGCGAACACGTGGTACCTCGCTGATTGACCGGGGTCGCGAAGGGCTTAACCGTGGCGAGATTCGTCCTCAGAAGGCTTCTCGGGATCGTGCCGCTCGTGCTGCTCGTGTCCCTGGTGTGTTTCTCGCTGATGCAC
>CAZYCB010000434.1:0-5972 GCA_964645735.1 uncultured bacterium
CCGTTCGCGTACGTGATGGTGGTGATCATGTTCGTCCACATCGCCGTGACGGTCGCTTTCGGATACCGGTGGATCTTTTGACGAATCATTCACTACAACCGACAAAGAAACGCCGGCGCTTCGGCTATGCGTGGATCACGACCGTCCTCACGGCGGCCCTTTTAGCGGGGTCGATCTCACTCGTCGCGCCGGACGCGCGCGCGCAGATTTCTCCCGGCAAGCTCTCGAAGAGTCACTCGTTCCTCGAGGGGATGTCGAACTGCACGAAGTGTCACGATATGGGCGCCGGGCCCAGCGCGGAGAAGTGTCTCTCGTGCCACAAGGAGATCGCTCTTTCGCTCGACAACCGCCGCGGGTATCACCATCGCTCGGTCGCGGTCGGCAAGAAACCGTGCTTCGGGTGTCACAGCGAGCACGCGGGGGTGGAATTCGATCTCGTCCACTGGCCACACGGGATCAAGGGTTTTCGCCACGCGGAAAGCGGTTACGAACTCGAGGGAAAGCACCGAACGCTCGATTGCCGCTCGTGCCACAAACCGGAGTTCATAAAAGAAGACCTCAAGAAGTACCAGGCTGAGATCGACCTGGAGAAAACGTTCCTCGGGCTCCACAAGGATTGCCGCTCGTGCCACGCGGACGAGCACCGGGGGCAACTCCAGCCGGATTGTCTCGCGTGTCACGTTCAGGACGCGTGGGTTCCCGCGCGCGGTTTCGACCACCAGCGCTCGAAGTTTCCGCTCGCGGGGAAACACCGCGAGGTCGTCTGCGCCCGATGTCATCCGGCGGTGAATGAAGCCTCGGCGGCCGATCCGAAAGACCGGTCTTTCGTGAAATACGCGGGGGTCGCGTCCGCCTCTTGCGCGTCGTGCCACAAGGACATCCACGCGGGGAGGTTCGGGAAGAGGTGCGAGACCTGTCACCGGACGACCGGCTGGGCGGAGCTCGACTTGAAGGGTTTCGACCACGAGCGGACCCGTTTCGCGCTCACCGGTAAACACCGGGAGCTCGCGTGCGCGAAGTGCCATCCCGCGCTCGATCCCGCGGCGGCGTCCGGCTCGAAGAAACGGCCGTTCTTGAGCTACGCAGGGACCGCCCTTCCCTCGTGCTCGAGTTGTCACAAGGATATCCACGCGGGAAAATACGGAGCCGGCTGTGAGACCTGCCACCGAACGAGCGGCTGGAAACAAATCGTCTCGGCGAACTTCGATCACAACCAAACGGCATTTCCGCTCAAGGGCCGTCACGCGGGGGTGGGGTGCGAGAAGTGTCACGGACAGGATCTCCTGAAGAAGAAACCCGCTTCCTCGAAGTGTCTCGACTGTCACGCGGATACCCACAGGGGTCAGTTCGCGAAGCAGGAGAGCGGCGGCGATTGTGCGAAATGTCATACTGTAGACGGGTTCGTCCCGGCGCTGTTTACGGTCGCCGACCACGGCCGGACGCGGTTTCCGCTCGCCGATGCGCACGCCGCTCAACCCTGCATCGCGTGTCACACGCAAGAGACCGGCGACGGGGGCGAGCTCTACCGCCGGTACGTTTTCGACGACCTGCGATGCGCGGGATGTCACGACGACCCCCACGCGGGCCAGTTCGCCAGCGCCGCTCCGCCGAAGGCCTGCGAATCGTGCCACCGGGCCAAACGGTGGCAAGAGCTGGCGTTTGATCACGACCGGGATTCGGCGTATCCGCTCGTCGGCGCTCATAGGAACGTCGGATGCGAAAAGTGCCACCTGACGTTCGAGGAACATGGAAAACAGACCGTTCGTTACCGGCCGATCGACACTGCCTGCAACACGTGTCATCCGATCGAGAACCCGTAGGTTTCGGATCGGCACGGAGATGATGAGAATGAAAACGAAGTTGTTTTTCGCCGTCGCGTTAGGTGTGCTCGCCGCAGGTTCGTTCGGGATTGTCGTGGGGCAGATCGGCCGGCCCGTGAAGAACCCACACAAGAAAGTCACGCTCCCTTGCGAGTCGTGCCATGTCCCCGTGTCGTTTCACACGATCGAGTTCAATCACGCGGAGACTGGTTTTCCGCTCGCCGGAAAACACGACAAGGCGAAATGTCTCGCCTGCCACTCCGTCGAAAACTTTTCTCTCGTGGACGCCGCATGCGCGTCGTGTCACATAGACGTTCACGCGGGATCGGTCGGCGTGGATTGCGAGCGCTGCCACTCACCGCGGGGGTGGAGCGCATTCGACGCCGAAGAGATCCATTCGCGGACGAACTTCCCGCTCGTTGGCCGACACCTCCTTGCCGACTGCCAGGGCTGCCACCACGAACAACTGCCGGACCGTTTCGTGGAGACATCGACCCGGTGTTACGACTGTCACAAAGCCGAATACGAGAACGCGTCGAGCCCGGATCACGTGGCGACGGGGTTCCCCACGGACTGCGAGCAGTGCCACGGGTTCTTCTCCTGGCGGCCGGCAGTTATGCCGGAGCACGACGCGATCTTCCCCATTTTCTCGGGGACCCACCGGAACAAATGGGAGGATTGCTCCGCTTGCCACACGACTCCCGGCAACCCGCGCGTGTTCAGCTGCCTCACGTGTCACGAGCACGACCAGGCCCCCATGGACGGCGCGCACCAGGGGATAACGGGGTACGTGTACGCGAGCGCGCAGTGCTACGATTGCCATCCGACCGGCGATAAGGGCCGATTCACCGAACACGACGCCGCGTTTTTCCCGATTTACTCGGGTGCTCACGCCGGCAGGTGGAGCACTTGCGCGACCTGTCACACGGATCCCGCGAGCCGGGCGGTCTTCAGTTGTCTCACGTGCCACGAGCACGACCAAGCCCGCATGGACGACAAACACCTCGGAGAGGTGGAGGGATACACCTACGCGAGCGCCGCGTGTTATTCCTGCCACCCGGACGGGAGGCACGAGTGATTCGCACACCGAACACACGAGCCATCTCGCTCTTTTTTGCCGGAGTGGCGTGCTTGGTCGCGGCGATCCTCGCCGCGCTCCCGGTTGAGGCCGCCACGCCGATGCGCGCCGAGGACCCGGCGCGCGCCGAAAAACCGATTCAGACGGGGTCGCCGGTTCGCGCCGGCACACCGGCGAACGATCCTCTCCGCGTAACGTACGTCACCGTCGAAGCGGTTTACGTGAACGCCGGCAAGAAGGCCGGTCTCGCGCCGGGCGACACGTTGGCCGTCGTCGGGGGCGATCGCGCGGGCGTTCGCGTCGTCGTGTCCACCGTGTCGAGCCATTCGGCCGCGTGCCGCGTCGTCGGCGACGGGACCGCGGTCGCAGTAGGCGATGTCCTCGTTGCGCTCCGCCCGCGCGAAGCCGGCGAACCCGCGACGGCGTCGCCTGCCTTGCTGGCCGCACCGTCCGCCAGTGCGGCGGCGTCCCCGACCGGCCCAGCGGCGGGCGAGCCTCTTTCCGCCCGAGGCGGCCCCGGGGTGGCGCGGAAAAACCGGCTGAGCGGCTACATCGATCTCGAATATCGTTTGCTCGACGACCGCGGCGATGCCGGATCGTCGTGGCATCAGCCGGGGTTCTCCGGCCGGATTATTCTCGACAACATCGGGGGGACGGGTTTGTCGCTGCGGTTTCGCGAGACCTCGCGGTGGAGCTACCGCGATCAGCCGCCCGGTGGAGCCCTCGATGAAAAAGAGACCATCCACCGACTGTCCGAGCTCGCGTTGGTGTACGGCACACCCGAATCTCCCGTCGAGATCGCCGTCGGCCGGACCCTCTCGAGCCGTATCCGGGGGCTGGGATATATCGACGGCGGATATGCGGCGTATCGCATCGGGACTCGGTACCGTCTCGGTGTCGCCGGCGGCACCGAGCCCGACCCGAGTAATTCGAGCTTCGATTCGGAAAACGCGAGGGCCGCCGTCTTTTTGTCGTTCGAGGGCGGATCGCCCGAGACCCAGCGGATCGCATCGACCGTCGCCTTCTCCGGCAGCTACCACGGCGGGACGGTCAGCCGCGAGTTCGTCTATCTGCAAGCCGCCTATTCCTACGCGCGACGGTTCATCGCTTACCAGAGCCTCGAGATCGACATCAACCGGGACTGGCGCCAAGAAGCGGAAGGAAGCTCGCTTTCGTTCTCCAACTTCTATTTGACGTCGAACCTCTATTTGAGCCCCGAAGCTTCGGTGGATCTCTCTTACGACGCGCGGACGAACGTTCGCGACTACCGGACGATCGATACGCCCGATAGTCTTTTCGACGACACCGTTCACTCGGGCCTGCGTGGAGGCCTCTCGTGGTCGTTACCGAAGAACCTGCACCTGCGGGCATTCGGCGGTGTGCAGCAGGGGGAGAACGACACGGACACGCAGTACGCGTCTCTCGTGCTGTCCACCCGGCGTCTCATCCAGGCGTCGGATCGATTGTCCGTCCGCATCGCCTGGTCGGACACGCCGTCCACGACGACGTACAGTCCGGCGGCCACCTACTGGCTGCGGCTCGCCCGGCAGACTCACATGAATCTCGGAGCAGGCGGATATCTCCATTCGACCCGCGGGGTCGATGACGACAACTACTACGTGCAGATCGGCGCCGATCAGTGGTTGGGAAGCCGCTACTCGATCTCGGCGAGCGCGCGGAGCTATTTCGGCGGATCGCTCGAGTCGATCGAGTTCATGGCGAGGGCAGGGATGAGCTTCTAAGCGGGGATGTGAACGAGTCCAGTGGATCGAGGATGCTCTCCGTCAGAGTTTCGCTGATGAGAAGCACTACCACGAGACCGAGACACGGCGCCTCAGGAGCGAATACGACGCGCTGGAAACGAAGATCAACCAGCTCTACGAGGACAAGCTCAGTGGGACGATTCCCGAGGAGTTCTGGAAGCGGAAATACAACGAGTACGTAAACCGTCAGAACGGGATCGAGGAGTACACTGCAGAGCACCGCGTAGTGTCCGAAAATAGGACTGAGGCTGCCTATTTCACGCCGCCCGTCGATAATAGTACTTGAGTAGCCCGCCGAGTCGTTCCCGGGTCTCAACAGTCCCCTCGCCTTGAGGCCCCGCCCCACTGATCAGCACGTTCCCGATGCCCTGATGACTGCGCTCATCGTGATAGTGAGCCGCGTACTCGGCGATAGCTCGGACGAGAGATTCTCGCCCCAGGAAGATCATCTGATCGAGAGACTCGGCTTTGATCGACCTCACGAACCGTTCCGCATACGCGTTCATGTTCGGTGCCTGGTACGCCGTGAGCAACACCTCGACGCCGGAGCCCCCTATGATCGACTTGAACCGCGGCGAGAAGATCGCATCTCGATCGATGATGAGGAAACGCCTCCCGGTCAGGAAGCCCTCCTCACAGTCCGTCAGATTTCGGGCCATCTGTTCCATCCACGCCGAAGTCGGGCTCTCTGTGGTGCCGGAGATGTGAACACGTCGGGTGGCGATGTCGATGACGAATAACGTGAAGTGTCGGACCAATCCCCGAACCGTCCACACCTCGGTCGTGAAGAAGTCGGCCGCGGCGATCATATGAGCGTGCGAACGTACGAATGTCCTCCAGCTCATGGGTCGCTCGGGAGAGGGTTTGATTCCGTGCTCCTTTAGAACTTTAGCGATCGTGCTACGGGCCACGCGATGGTTCAAGTGCTTCAGCTGGCCCTGGATCCGTGCATATCCCCAGCTCGGGTTTTCTTCCGCCATCCGGACAATCAGCTCGCGGATCTCCCTCATTACCTCGGGACGCCCGACTCCCTTCCGCGGATAAGTCCATTTCGCAGCGATGAGTCTTCGGTGCCACGCTAGGATGGTCTCAGGCGTGACGATGGTGGCAATCTGGCTCAACACTTTTCGACCCAGCGGTTTCCCTTTGGCCGCCAGTCGGCGACGCTGGTCATCTGTGAAACGAAGGCGTCTCCCGCCCGACTCGAGTTGCTCCTTCAAGACACGGTTCTCTTCGATCAGGTAGGCAATCACGCTCGCCTCGCGACGGCCAACCCAACCCGCGAAGGTAGCTAGGAAAAGCTGACAATGG
>CAZYCB010000435.1:0-2172 GCA_964645735.1 uncultured bacterium
ACGGAGTTCTCGTTTACCAGACGGGCGCCAAAGAGACGGGATTTCAGCTCGAGTGGTTCGACCGGACCGGCACATCGCTCGGCAAGGTCGCGGAACCCGCGGAGTACGTCAGTGTCGGTATTTCTCCCGATGGGGAGAAGATCGCGTTCGATGTGTACGATTACGAGTCGAGGAACATGGACATCTGGATCTATGAATTGGCGCGGAGCTTCAAAACTCGCTTCACATTCGATGCCTCCGCGGAGGGGTATCCGATTTGGTCGCCCGACGGGAGCCGCATTCTCTTCAATTCCGACCGGAGGGGCCATCTGGATCTCTTTCTGAAGACAACGAGCGGAGCTGCTGACGACGAGCTTCTTCTCGAAACACCCGCGGAGAAATTCCCGTTGGATTGGTCAACCGATGGCCGATTCATTGTATACGCTGCCTACGGCAGCACGACAAAGGGAGACCTGTGGGTCCTTCCGCTCGAAGGTGATAGAAAACCGTTCGTGTTTCTTCAGACCGACTTTGAAGAGTCCGCTGCGCAGTTTTCTCCGGACATGCGTTGGATCTCGTACGAATCTGATGAATCAGGAAGGCTGGAGCTGTATGTTCGGCCATTCTTTGGCGGGGATGGACAATTGGCAATCAATCAGACCAGGAGATGGCAAGTGTCATCGAGCGGCGTCGCAGCTTATAACCACAAGTGGAGCCCGAGTGGAAAAGAGTTGTTCTACTTGTCGCCGGACAAGAAGCTGATGGCTGCCGATATCGAGACAAAAGGCTCGACATTCGATGTGGGTGCCGTGCGGCCACTCTTCGAGCTGAAAGCAAGAGGCTTTGTCTATTTTGCCGATATCACCCTGGATGGGCGGAAGTTTCTCATCGGAATCGAAGCGAGCGGACAGACGGTTCCGCCGTTCACGCTTGTAACACACTGGGATGCCGCGCTGATGAAACAATGATCGGTCAGACGATATCTCACTACAAGATCCTCTCGAAGCTCGGCGAGGGCGGGATGGGCGTGGTCTACAAGGCCCATGACACGAACCTTGACCGCGATGTCGCCCTGAAGTTCCTGCCACGCGACGTGTCCAGCGATCCGTCTGAAAAAGAACGTTTCTACCACGAAGCACGCGCCGCCTCTGCGCTCAATCATCCCAACATCACAACGATCCACGAGATCAGCGAGTACGAGGGGCAGCTCTTCATCGCCATGGAGCTTGTGGAAGGTAAAACGCTAAAGCAACTCGTGGCGTCGGAGCTTCCTTCCATCAAGAGGGTGCTCGATATCGTCATACAGGCGGGCGAAGGCCTGGCGGCCGCCCACGAGAAAGGGATCATCCACCGGGACATCAAGAGCGAGAACGTGATGGTAACGCCGAAGGGTCAAGCCAAAGTCATGGACTTCGGCCTTGCGAAGGTCAGGGGCACGACGAGACTCACGCAGGCCGGTTCAACCGTCGGGACCGCCGCGTACATGTCTCCGGAACAGGCCCAGGGCGAAGAAGTCGATCACCGCTCGGATATCTTCTCGTTCGGCGTCGTGCTCTACGAGCTTCTCGCCGGCAGATTGCCGTTCAAAGGCGAGCATCTCTCAGCATTGATGTATTCGATCATCAATCAAGAGCCACCGCCCGTCGCGCGCTTCAACGAGAAAGCGGGGGAGGATCTGCAGCGGATCGTCAGCAAAGCGCTGGCGAAGGACCGGGAGGAACGCTACCAGCACGTCGACGACATGGTGGCCGACCTCAAGAGAGAGAGAAGGGCTCTGGAATCGGCGAGAACGGGTCGCGTGGAGCCCTCCGCCGCCCAGCCAAAGGCACCCGCGGCGAAGACGCCGACGGCTGAGGAGAAAACGGCCGCCGCGCCGAGACCCGGACGGAAATCGCTCAAGTTCATCGTCCCTGCCACCATCGTTGGTATCGCCATTGTTTTCATCGTCCTTTTCAACCCCTTCAACTTCCAGGTGAGCCAGAAGAAGACCGCCGCCGCCGACCGCAAGTCGGTGGCTGTCCTGCCGTTTTCCAATTTGAGCGGCGACAAGGAGGACGAGTTTTTCAGCGACGGCATCACCGAAGACATCATCGCCCAGCTCTCGAGCATCGGCGAACTCAAGGTGATTTCGCGGACATCGACCATGCAATACAAGAACACGGCCAAGAACATCCGGGAGATCGCGATCGACGA
>CAZYCB010000436.1:0-2140 GCA_964645735.1 uncultured bacterium
CCGGATTGGGTCTTTCGGGAAGCATGGCGCCGGCCGCGGGCCATTTCATCGCCGAGGGGATTCCCGTCACGCCGGTCAATGACGCGGCCCAGTGGAATCCGTACCAGGTCGCTCTCGTCACGGTCCGCAGCAGCGGCGGCACCGTTCTCGCACAGACGAAGGCCACCGTACCCGTCTCGGACGAGATCGACTGCGGCAAGTGTCACGGCCAGAATCCGTGGAACGATATCCTCGATGAGCACGATCAGCTCCATGCGACGAATCTCCTGGCGTCGACTCCGGTACTGTGCGCCTCCTGCCACGGGAGCCCCGCGCTCGGAACGACCGGACCGGGGAGCTCGGATATCTATCTCTCGAAGGCGATTCATGGAGCACACGCTTCGCGCGGCGCCGTCTGCTACGATTGCCATCCCGGACCGATCACTCTCTGCAGCCGGAGTGTCCGGCACACGGCGGCCGACGGCAGCTGCACGGCGTGCCACGGAACGATGGATCAGGTAGCCGCCACGATTCCCGGGGCGAGAATCCCGTGGGCCGATGAACCCGCGTGCGTCACGTGCCACACGGGAGTCGAGGGTGTCGCGACTGGTTTCGCCCTCTACCGGGATGCGCCGGGACACGGCGGTGTCTACTGTGCGGCGTGTCACGGGAGTCCGCACGCGATGTATCCATCGCGCCTGGCGATCGACAACTACCAGCCCCTCCAGTATCAGAACTTCACGGGCAAAGTGAAGACGATGGGGAGCTGCGGCGTCTGTCATGACAACTCGCGGGGCGAGGGTGCGGGCGAAGAGTTCTCCGAAGTTCATGGGGGAACGAGCCCCGAACGAAAGATCGGATGCCACGTGTGCCACACGGTCGTGCCGACCGGGACGTCGGAGTGGCCGCACGCGTACCAGTGGAAAAACAGTAACGGCTAACCGCAATCTTTCGAGACCGAGAGCTATGTCGAGCAGCCGGCCGCTTGCCGTCAATGAGCGGCCGGCCCTCAGCGTGAGTGCGCTCTGCTTACTTGCCCTTCGCCGCCGGATACCCGACGGTTTGAGCGAGCATGATCTTCTTCTCGTCGCCGAGCTTCAGCGCCTCGGATAGCGCCGTGCGATCCACGGACCCCCGCACCACAGTGGCCAGACCCTCGGATGCGCAGAACAGATACACGTTCTCTGCGATGAACCCCGTGTCCGCGCCGGAGTACAGCGCCTGGTCCTCGAGCGACGAGCCCGTCATTTTCGACGGATCCGCGACATACACCAGGTTGAGAGGGGCCACCGCCACGAAGTCCTGCCCTCCGGTGAGCTTGCGCAAATCGCCCTTCACCAAAGCTTTCAGAGTGTTGGCCTTGGCGTCGTAGAGGTACGCTCCTTCCTCGGTGACCGCGTAGACTTCCACCTCCTGCCAGTTCCTCGCCGACGGCGCCGTGCGCTTGCCGGAGTCCGCCCGGTTGATCCCCGCCGCTGCCCACAGCAAGTCGGCCACGACCTGGAGAGGCAGCTTCTCCGTGCTGAACTCGCGCGTCGAATGCCGTTCATTGAGAACTTGCATGAGGGGTTTCCCTCCGTCCGTTTGCGGCGCGGGAAGCGAGATATCCCCGAGATCCTGTGCCCATACGGCCGACGCAACGGCGACCATCACGATGACGACGCTCAACACCATCTTTTTACTCCTCATCGCTCTTTCTCCTTTGCCCATGAACGCGCGTCCTCTATCGGCGCGGCCCCGATCACCGCGGCGGAACGACAAAGCGCGAGTTCCTTTCTCAACAAAGAGGGGTCTCGCCGAATGCGGCGAGACCCCCAATGGTTCAGTCTTGGTGGCGTTGGGTTACCCCGTTCGGGGTGATCCCGCAACAGCGCCACGCGCTAGGGAAGCCCGTCTCTACGGGGACGCCACCTCCACTAAGCCGCATCTGTCGGTACTCACTGAATCACCTCCTTACGGGCGAGCCCGTACGCGGTGAGACCCACCTCACCCGGCCCCGTCGACCGCCCATGGTCTCCGAGACCGTCGCACATATCGTGCGAGGCATTCTGTGAATAGTATGCCACAGCATTTCCTGTCGTGCAAGTTTTTGTTCGCCGACGTCATCCCCAAAAGCTCGTGTGTCCACGGCGGCCGGGCTTCCCCCGTTCGAGCGCGACCG
>CAZYCB010000437.1:0-1911 GCA_964645735.1 uncultured bacterium
AAAAGGCCCACCCGCGGAACCATAGTATTCAAGGTGCTTCTTCACACCTTCGGCTGTCAGAAGGCTGCCGTCGCTGAACTTAACGCCGGCTCGCAGCGTGAACTCGAAGATCTTGTTCTCCGTGCCCACGTACCGCCACGACTCGGCTAAACAGGAAGTCAGGCTGCCATCGGGCATCCGGTAGATCAACGGATCATACGCCAGCTCGGTGAAAACGACGATGGGGTCGCCGCCGCCCGATAGAGCCGGATTGAGCGTGCTCACTCCTGTGTTCACGCCGATGTTGAGCACTGTCTGGCTCTGCTTCGCGGGCGCCCCAAAAGCGACGAGGGCGACCGTGAATACCAGAACAAGGACCACCACGACCTTGCAGAGACTTTTCATCGATTCTCCTTCCTCTTTCTTCCGGAATCCTTTCCCGCCGGATCGTCAGCATGAGGAGCAACGCTCCCATCTGACGATCTGAGAAACCTTTCGGGGCTTATGCTCATCGGACAAAGGGCAAGCCGCTATGCCGCTCTTGATCGACCTCTTGCCTCGGGTCCCGGTTGCGGATACCTGCCGCCTTTGGCGATGCACTTGCTGAGAAGGCTCATTTCCAAGATGAAAAAAACCGCTTCCCATTCCAGCGAAGGAGCTAACGCGCACTTTTTTCTGGCTGCTCGCTTTGGCAGCGGATTGCGTGCACGCACATGCAAGTGGCGTACACATACATGGCGGAGATTCTAACACTCGCCCCCGTCGAATGCAAGAGAATTGTTGGCGGCCAACGGGTTTCATTTTAATTATAATTGATTTTTCGGCACTCGCACAAGCGCAATGCCGAGAAAAGCCGGTACCAGACGTCTGTCATGCTGTTGTACAAGCGGTCATAGCAGGCCGGGTACCCTCCCTCCGCTTGCGTAGCTGTTGGTTGATCTGGAAGCCCCCATGGCGAATCGTGCGACCATCGACAACCGAGCTGACTGCTCGGCTCGCCACTGGGGTGTAGCGTTCGTGACATTTCCATATTCTGAAGGCGTCCAAAGAATGACATCTATTGCCTCGAGGCTGCAAGCTCGTTTCTCGAGGGGGAAGACGGCGCCGTTGCTTCCCCGGGCGGGTTCGACTGCGGACCACTTGGGGAAAGAGAATGTGAGGGTGTTGCCGCGATGCGGAGGATCCGCGGGGTCGCGGCGTGCGAGTGACCGCCGCTCGTACCTGTGCTACACTCCCCTCATCGCGGTGGCCCTCTGACGTGAGGCGAAGATCCTGGAAGGAGAGAAGCATGCCGAGGCGACTCCCGGTGCTGGTTCTCGCACTGCTCGTTCTCGCCACCGGAGTACTGACCGCCCAGCGGGCGAGCGACATCGAAGAGTACCGTTTCTACGTCGGCGGCCTCTACGCGTACCGCACCGTGGGCGGGGAGTTCACCGGCGACCTGATTCTCTCGGACGGCTACCAGGTGTTCTTCGTGCCCGAGGTCGGCAGCAGCTGGGGCTTCGGCGGCCTGATCGGAATGCGGATGCCGCGCATCGCGCAGGAACTCTCGTACACGCGTTCGTCTCACGTCGGGATGTGGGACGACACCATCGAATTCGAAAGCCTTCAGCAGTCGGTAGCGTGGGACGTCCGCATCTTCCCGCTGCGGTTGGGGCCGCTCGAGCCGTTCGCGCTCCTCGGCATGAGCTTCCTCTGGCTCGAGGTGTTCGACGGCGTGACCGACGGCTCCACCACCGTCGACGCGATGTACCACGGGTTCGGCTGGGACTTCGGCGGAGGGATCAGCCTCGGCCTCGGCAAGTATCTGTCCCTCGTCGCCCAGGGGGTGTACCACCTGGCCCGGTACAACACCGTGGACGACTTCTGGGGCTTCAACGTGAGCATCCCGGACGGGATCAAGGCCGGCGGCTGGGATTTCAGCGCGCTGGT
>CAZYCB010000438.1:0-3650 GCA_964645735.1 uncultured bacterium
TTCGATCGCCGCGACTTTCGACGGGATGTTGATCTTGTCCCGTTTGAAGTCGATCTTCCGGTACATCCGCTTGTGACCGCCGCCGCGGTGCCGCGCCGTCCGTCTTCCCTGGCTGTTGCGGCCGCCTGTCTTCGGCAGGGGTTCGAGCAGCGCTTTCTCCGGAGCTTTATCGGTGAGCTCGGAAAAATCCGCCACGGTCCGGTACCGGAGCGTCGGGGTCAGAGGTCTAAATTTCTTGATCGCCATGTTCTTCCAACTTTCTTAGACCACGTCGAATACGTCGATCTTGTCCCCCTGGGCGAGGGTGACGAACGCTTTCTTCCACTCTCCGGTCTTGCCCGCGAACCGGCCGGCGCGGTTCATCACGACTTTCGGTTTGCCGCAATAGACCGCCGTCCTCACATCCTTGACCCGCACCTTGAAAGTCTCCTCGACAGCCTTCTTGATCTGGCGCTTGTTCGCTTGCGGGTCGACACGGAAGACGTAACGGTTGCTCGTTTCCTTGAGCTCCGTGCCCTTTTCCGTGATGAGTGGTTTCTGGATAATCAGCCGGATGTCACTCATTCCGCGGACCCTCCTCCATCGCCTGGAGCGCGCTTTGTGTGAGGATAATTTTGTCGGCCCACAGCACTTCGTACGCGTTGAGCATCCTGCCGAGGGTCACCCGCACGCGGTCGATGTTCCTCGCGGACTTCACGACGAAGGGATTGGACTTGTCGAGAACCACGAGCACTTTCTTCTGATAAACGTCGACGCTTTTCAGCAAGCCGGCGAACTTCTTCGTCTTCGGCTCGGTGTAATCCAGATCGTCCACGACGATGATGTCGCCGCTCTTCGCCCTGCTGGACAGAGACGAACACAAGGCCAGCCGCCGCATCTTCTTCGGCATCGCCTGCCGGTACTCGCGCGGATGCGGGCCGAAAACGACTCCGCCGCCCCGCCAGATCGGCGAGCGAATCGTACCGGCGCGGGCCCGTCCCGTCCCCTTCTGCCGGTAGGGCTTCTTGCCCCCGCCCTTTACGTCCGTGCGGCCCTTGGCCTTCGCGGTTCCTTGACGCTGGTTGGCGAGATAAGCGAGAACCGCCTGGTGCACGACGGGTTCGTTGACCTCGCACTCGAAAACGCCGCTGGGCAGATCCCGCGTGCCTTGTTCCGTTCCGTCCTGTTGGTAATGTTTTGCCGTTATCATTTCTCTCTCGAGCCTCGAGTTACGCTGTTTAGCCTCTCCGAATGAAAACGATGCCGTTCGTCGCCCCGGGAATAGAGCCCATCACGAAGATGAGATTGTTCTCCGCGTCGATCTGAACGACCTTGAGATTCTTCGTCGTTCTGTTCTTGCCGCCCATACGGCCGGGAAGCCGTTTGCCTTTGAGAATTCTGGCCGGCGTCGTGTTCGCACCCACGGACCCCGGCTCGCGAACGTTCTTGCAGCCATGGGTCTCGGGACCGCGCTGGAAGTGGTACCGCTTGATCGTTCCCGCGAAGCCGCGGCCCTTGGACACTCCCGCGACGTCCACTCGTTCGGCTCCCTCGAAGATCTTCACGTTGAGGACGTCGCCCACTTTGAACGGGGTCGCGTCCGCAACGCGGACCTCCTTGAGAACCCGGAGCGGCGCGAGCGACGCCCGCGTGAACCGCCCGGCGGCGGGCTTGCGCACGCGGCTCTTCTTGGCCTCGCCGAAGCCGATCTGAATCGCCGAATATCCGTCCTTCTCCGGGGTCTTGACCTGGACGATCGGACAGGGGCCGGCTTGAATGACCGACACGGGAGTCGCTTCGCCCGTCTGGGCGAAAACCTGGGTCATTCCGAGTTTCTTTCCTATGAGAACCTGCATGATCGTTTCCTCCGCTCTACGTCCTAATCTCGATGTCCACGCCCGCGGGTAGAACCATCTTCGTGAGATCGTCGATGGTCTGCGGCGTCGTGTGGGTGAGGTCGATCAAACGCTTGTGGATGCGGATCTCGAACTGCTCACGCGACTTCTTGTTGACGTGCGGCGATCTCAGCACGGTGTACACGGAACGCCTCGTCGGCAAAGGGATGGGGCCTCTGACCCGCGCACCGGTACGCTTCGCCGTCTTGACGATCTCGTCCGTCGTCCGATCCAGCGTCGCGTGTTCGTACGCCTTCAGCTTTATTCTGATCTTCTGGTAATTCAATGAAACGGCCTCCTGCCTAGTCGTCGTCCCGTCTACTTCCTAACAGCTTCGGTTGGGGACTGAGAGTGTTTTCGTTCTTTTGTCGCGTCATCTTCTGAGATCGTGTCGACTCCGTGCTGTTGCTCGGAAGTCGGACTCAAACACTCTCAGTCCCCGTCTCTATCTGGGGGTTTGATGGAGTTCGAGCTCGACTTTCGAGCAACACCACCCTCGCTCCTTCCTCCCTCGCATGCCGCCGCGAGAGGAGAGCGAGGACTCCATCAAACCCCAAAAAAACCTACGCGATCACCTCGGTCACCACGCCCGCGCCCACGGTGCGCCCGCCCTCGCGGATCGCAAACCGCAGCTCCTTCTCCATCGCGATCGGCATAATGAGCTCCACCACCAGCTCCGCGTTGTCTCCCGGCATCACCATCTCCACACCTTCCGGCAGCGTCGCCACTCCCGTCACATCCGTCGTCCTGAAGTAAAACTGCGGCCGGTACCCGTTGAAGAACGGCGTGTGCCGCCCACCCTCCTCCTTCGTCAACACGTACACCTTCCCCTTGAACTTCGTGTGTGGCGTGATCGACTTAGGCGCCGCCAACACCATCCCCCGCTCCAAATCCTCCTTCTCGATCCCGCGTAGCAACAACCCTATGTTGTCCCCCGCTTCCGCACGGTCCAAGGTCTTCCTGAACATCTCCACACCCGTCACCACCGTCTCCTTCGTCTCCTTGATCCCCACTCGCTCCACCTTCTCGCCCACCTTCACCGTCCCCCTCTCCACACGTCCCGTCCCTACCGTCCCGCGGCCCGTGATCGAAAATACGTCCTCCACCGGCATCAAGAACGGCTTGTCCACATCCCTCACCGGTAGCGGTATATACTCGTCCACCGCTTTCATCAGCTCCCGTATGCAGTCGCCATCCGACCCCTTCGGGTCCCCCTGCAGCGCCTTCCACGCGCTCCCCCTTACCACCGGCACCTCATCCCCTGGAAACTCGTAGTTCGACAAAAGCTCCCGTACCTCCAGCTCCACCAGGTCCAACAGCTCCGGATCGTCCACCACGTCCACCTTGTTCAAAAACACCACAATGTACGGCACGTTCACCTGTCGAGCCAACAGCACGTGCTCTCGCGTCTGCGGCATCGGTCCGTCCGCCGCCGACACCACCAGGATCGCCCCGTCCATCTGCGCCGCTCCCGTGATCATGTTCTTGATGTAATCCGCGTGCCCCGGACAGTCCACGTGCGCATAGTGCCGCTTCGGCGTCTCGTATTCCACGTGCGCCGTCGCGATCGTCAAAATCTTCGTCTCGTCCCGCCGGCCGTGGGCTTCGGAGGCCTTCGCCACTTCGTCGTACGATACGAACTTCGCCAACCCAAGGCTCTCCGCAACCTTCGTGATCGCCGCCGTAAGAGTCGTCTTCCCATGGTCCACGTGCCCGATCGTCCCAACGTTCACGTGCGGCTTCGTCCTCTCAAACTTCTTTCGAGCCATCTCCTCC
>CAZYCB010000439.1:0-4682 GCA_964645735.1 uncultured bacterium
GACAAGTGGCAGAAGCTCGTGGTGAACCTCCAGAGCGCGTTTTACGCCGTCATCGACTCGCGCGACCACGACGGGGTCGAGTTCGTCGATCTCAGAGTGGGGGTCCTCGAGGAGGCGAAGAAGGCCCTCACGGCATGCAAGATGAAGATCAGATCCTGCGACGACAGGGAGCTGTCGATCGAGGAGATGATCAACGATCTCAAGAGACCCAAGGCGCCGCGACTGCTCTCCGCGGTGAAAGTCAACAACTCCACCTGGCAGAATCTCTACTTGAAGCGCAGGGAAATGGAGAACGGGTTCTTCCACGGACCCATCATAGAGATGGCGAAACAGCGAGGGATCTCGGTCCCGTTCAACGAAGTGGCGTTGGAGCTCGTGCTCGAATCGGCGAGAAAAAAACTGGGCCCCGGCGCTTTCAGAGCCGCTGAGGTTCTCGAGAAGATCAAACAACGAGGTGCGGACGTTTGAAGGCGTTCTTGTACACGCTGCTGCTGACGGCTGTGCTCATCGCAGCCATTATTTTTCTGCAATCGCTGCCCCAGCCGGAGAAGGTCCGCCGGGTGGCCGATCGCACCCCCATGACGGTGAAGAGCGAACCCGCGAAGCTCCCGACCGTCGATCGAGACGTAGAAACGATGAACCGCCAGGCTCTTTTCGACACGGGAGTGGAACTGCTCGATCTCTGGCATCTCCCCGAGGCGATAGGGGTTTTCGAGGCGCTCGTCGACCGCGATTCGACGCACGTGGGCGCGTACCTCAAGCTCGTCGAGTGCTATTCCCACCCTGCCGTGGCCCTCGAAAGCGAGGCGAGACGGTGTCTCGACGAGGCGCTCCGCGTATGCCGCCGGACCGGTGCGGACACGCTCTGGGCCACAGCTCTCGGGAGCTACTACCTCGCCGATGACCCGGATAGAACGCTCGTTTCGTTGAGACGCCTCAACCAGAAGGCCTCGCAGAAGGTGTCCAACAGCGAGGATGCGGTTCTCCTTCTCGGAGCCGCTTATCTCGAGAGGGGCGACGCCGACGAGGCCGAACGTCTCGTTGGGACGCTCCTCAACCGGGACCCCAGCCTCGGGCGCGCGAAGGAACTCCTCATCCGTTCGAAGGCGGCCCATGGGAAATACGAAGACGCCGAGCGGTTGGCCAAAGATCTCGCCGCGATCTACCCCGAGGAACCGTATCCCTACGTTCTCCTCTCGCAGGTGCTCCTGCTGCAGGGCGAGGTCGATGAATCGCTGGAGTTCGCGAACAACGCCCTTCGCCTGGATCCCAGGTACATCCCCGCCATCGTCTCCCGGGCCCACATCGACGCGGCGCAGGGAAAGTTCGAGGCGGCGCGAGTGAACTTCGAGAAGCTTCTGCTCTTCGAGAAACCCATGCTCTCGGCGGTCGCCATGGACGGCATCGCTTACGTAGAGTTCCTTATGGGGAGTTTCGAACAGGCGGCGAGAGACATGGACGAGGCGATCCGGTTCGCCATGAGCGCGGGATCCGCGCGACAGGGGCTCTTGTATGCATTCCGGTTCATGGATTGTCTCTGCCAGCTCGGGCGGCCTGACCTCGCCGAAACGGTTCTCGAACGATGGGTGACGCACTCGGGTGAGATTCCCTCGAGCCTGGGACAGCTGCGGATTCTCATCGCGAGGGGCGACATGCAGGATGTCCAGCATGGTCTGGAGGAAATCAAGAACGAGCCGGAGTGGCGAAGCTGGATGAGGTGGCTCGAGATCGACTACACCGACATCTCCGCTCTGTCCCTGATGCGGCAGGCGGACTTCGCCGGTGCACTCGCGCTCATGGACTCCGCCGGGCCGGTGGACGCCTCCGGCGGGCGCCGCGCGTATCTCAGAGGCTACGCCTCGTTTGAAAACGGGGCCGCAGAGCAGGCAGCGAGTTTTCTCGCGCAGGCGAGGGCGCAGATGCACCTCGTCGAGTTCCCCTATCACAGCGACCCTGTTCTCTACGTGCAGTCGGTTTTCTTTTCGGCGGAAGCGGCCCTCGCACGCGGCGAGAGCGAGGAGGCGAAGCGCTACTACGCTGACTTCCTCGATTTGTGGGGGAACGCGGAGTGGGATCTGCAGGCCGTCGCCCGTGCCCGCGCCAAGCTCGATACTCTCTCTTCGATCGCGCCGGGCGGCTAACGCCCGTCGAGCGTGATCTCCACGGAACATTCTTTGTCGAGAACGGACGGTCCCAACGCCGGTCGAACGTACCGGACGCTCTCCTCTATTCTGATGGTCCCTTGATGGAAGAAGGGGATGCCTCGCCACTCCCGGAGCGAGCCACTGACGCGGATTCGATCCGCGATGATGTCCGCCGTCTCTCCGTTCGGCATGACGGTGCGCAGGTGTGTGAGGGTCGTGTCGCACGCGATCTCGATCACCGCATCCGGCCTCTCTGAATCTTCACGAACGCCGGCGATTCTGTACGACCATGTCACCTGCGGTAAATGCCCCAACCCGGAAAAGCTGGGACGGATCTCCGTGGTCTCCCACGCGCCGCCGGACTCATCATCGGCGGCCGGTGTGACGCGAGCCGGTGTGACGAAAACGAACGCGCCGAGAGTGTGAGCAAGATCGAGACGTCGATACAGTCCTCCCGCGCACCCGGATTTCAGATCCTCGATCGCCGTGGAATCCTGCTCCGCCTCGCCCGAGAGGATGATTCGAAGCGCCGGCCCGTCGAAGAGACACGCGAGCATCGCTCTATCGCTATCGAGCATGCCCGTTGGGGCGGCGAGCCCCTTGCCTTCCGGAGTCACCTCGACTGTGTCGCGAAGGATGTGGGCGGTGAAACGAAACGGAAGGTCGCTCACGAATTCGAGCGAATCCGTATGCACGGCGGCGATCGCCGGATCATCACCGCGCGGCGGCTGGAGGCGTCCGAAGTAGCCGAGCGACGACTGGAACGCGCCCGTTACCAGCGAGTCCTCCGCGGCGCGGAAGATCGTCTCGGTTCTCATCTCCCTGACGCGGAGCTCGAACGGCAGAAACGGCGTCGGCGCGGTCGATGGTGCGCGGGAGAGGCCGCAGGCCGCGAGGACGCCGGAAACGGCGAGGATCGCTGGCCGCGCGGCGCGGAGAAATCTCTCACATGATCTTTTCATCACGCATTTCCGCCTCCCACGAACACTACCGTACCGATCGATTCCGCGCAAGGGAGT
The DNA here is from genome assembly GCA_964645735.1 of uncultured bacterium. Lineage (GTDB taxonomy): Bacteria > Krumholzibacteriota > Krumholzibacteriia > WVZY01 > WVZY01 > CAZYCB01. The sequence continues at coordinate 3,164 of CAZYCB010000439.1, forward strand.
TGACTCCGTGACGTGTCGTCTCGTGTCGCGGGCAGTGCGAGCGGCTGCGACGATACACCGCGAGAGATCGATCGCAGATGGGTGGTATAGAAGTTGCAAACTCGTGTGTACAGCGTTCGATGGAGCGTGTGATGAACAGTTTCCACCCGCTGCACACACGTGAGTGTTCCGTTTCCGATCAACGTCTCCGTCGACGAATGGTCGTACGGACTCGAGGGTACAACGCAGTGACGCCCCGAGAATATTTCTTCGAAATGCGAAAAAAATCTTGACACTATTTTGTGGAATGCCCAATCATCCCCAATTGAGACATTGCATTGTGCAATGTACTCAGTCAGTCGTTGAGTGGTTAGCCATGTGGAGATGAAAACGAACGGTTCGTTTGTCTCCCTTCACCCTCAATAAAAGGAAGGATTGAACATGGCAGTAAAGAAGAAGGCGAAAGCCAAGAAAGCGAAGGCCAAAGTCAAGCGCAAGGTCAAAAAGGCGAAGGCCAAGAAGTAGTGCTAGGCGCTAGACCAATGCGAAGGTGACGGCGCCGGCGAAACCAGCGATGGAGACGCCGGAGCCGCCATTTCCGCGGGGCCAGCTGGCCGACTCAGGCCGCGACGACGACACGAACGACGCCATGAGGAGATGAAGCGAGGTTGCTCGTTTTGCTCCTTCACCCTCAATAAAAGGAAGGATCGATCATGGCAGTAAAAAAGAGACGCGCGAAGCGCAAGGTCAAGAGAGTTGTGAGAAAGGTCAAGAGAAAGGTGAAACGGGTCCGCAGAAAGGTGAAACGCGCCGTCAGAAGAGTGAAAGCCAAGAAAGTGATCAAGAGGAAGGTAAAAAGGGCGAAGCGCAAGGCCAAAGCGAAGGCCAAACTTCCGCCCGTGTTGCCGATCTAACGTTGTCGTCAGGCCAGCTGGTCTACAAGGCTAGGCAAAGAGAGGAAGAGGTAGGAGCACCTCTTCCTCTTCTTTTTGGGGGAAATGCTCGTTTGCACGGAGAGGCCCCGTGCGCAAGATCGTCGAACGCCGCCTGTGCGCTGCGCCGGCGGCGCACCGCACCGGGAGTTGCGCCGAGGGTCGGCAGGCTTGACTTCGAACCTCTTTGTCTCTATTGTTGCGTTCGACCCCCGGGTTGGGGCGGTGCAAGCGATCGAAATGCCTCTCACGTCGGAGCCACCCAAGATGACACCTTCTGTCCGCGAAACCATTCGGCTGTCGAGTGCGGTGCGGTTCCACCCGAGCAAGATGTTTCTCACGCGCGGAGTGGGTCGCCACCGAGAACGCCTCACCAGTTTCGAGTTGGCTCTGCGGGACGCGGGTATCGCATCCTATAATATTGTGTCCGTCTCGAGCATCTTTCCGCCGAACTGCAAGCTCGTGTCCAAAGTGAAAGGGACCGCCAAGCTCGCCCACGGAGAAATCGTGTACTGCGTCCTCGCCCGGAATCACACCGACGAATCCAATCGCCTCCTCGCCGCGTCCATCGGCCTGGCCATTCCGAACGACAGAAGCCGCTACGGCTA
>CAZYCB010000440.1:0-22372 GCA_964645735.1 uncultured bacterium
ACTACATCCTCGATGGGCAGACGTTCGACCTCGCAGGCGTGCGGTCGATGGCGGACGATCCGCGTCACGTGGCCACCTCGCCGTTCACGTCGTACAACTATCACGGCAAGGGGAACTTCGCGAGCATCGTGGACGCGGCCATCCTCGGCGCCACCGAAGTGGACGTCGATTTCAACGCGAACGTGGTGACGCACTCGGACGGTCTTCTCCTCCACGGAATCGGCGGCTGGCAGAACTGCCTCGATTCGAAATGCTCGATTCTCGCGCTCCCGTCGTTTCGCGACAGGATCCCCGTGATCGTCGACGAAGTGACGACCGTCACGGGTCCGGGGGACCTCATCGACGTGGTGATCACCGAGCGGGGGATCGCGATCAATCCGAAGAGAAAGGACCTCCTCAAAGCGGTGAAGAAATCCGATCTGCCGATACGTCCGATCGAGGAAATCAAAGACGAAGTGGAGAAGCTCCTCGGCGGCGCTCCCGAGAAGCCGCGGCTGAACAAGGATAAGCCGGTGGCTGTGGTGAAATGGGTAGACGGGACGATCATCGACACGGTGTGGCAAGTGGAGAAGTAGCTCGGGGTGAGGGGCGTGTGGCGGGGTTGCCGCAAGCCCAGCGCTCCACTTCGCTCGCGAGTGCGCTTCAGGGTCGTCTCTAATCCTGCGCTCCGCTTCCCTCGGCTTCCCGGCCTGACGGCCGGGCGATCCTCGGTCGCTCCCGCGAAGGATTCTCGACGACCCTGAAGCGCACCACCTTGCAGCCGCGGGTGGCGCCGATGGGGCCCCCGGGCCGCGCGCAGCTCGCGAGCACGGACGGGGATATCGGCGACAGGACCCGCGGCGGGCCAACTTCGCCGTCCTCTCGGCAGCAAAAGCCATGAAGAACCTCACGCGTATAAAGGTGCGCGGGTACCATCTCGATCTCTACGGGCACGTCAACAACGCCCGCTATCTCGAATTTCTCGAAGAGGCACGGTGGAGTTTCGTCGAAAACGAAATCGATCTCGATGAATGGAGAAAGCTCGGCTTCGCGTTCACCGTGGTGAAGATCACCATCAACTATCGGCGGGCGGCGGCGTTGGGCGACGTCCTCGAGATCCAGACGCGGCTGGAAAAGCTCGGTGCGAGGAGCGGGGTCGTACGTCAAGAGATCGTCCTTGCGGGCAGCGGCGAGCGTGTCGCGGACGCCGAGATTGTTTTCGTCATCGTGGATGTGCAGACGGGGAAGGCCGCGCGTCTCGAGGGAGAAATTCGTCAGTCTCTCAAGCGCCTTCTCGGCTGAGGGCGGCGGGAACGATGACAGCCGTCGTCGATATCGATGGATCGCAAGGAGAAGGCGGCGGTCAGATCCTTCGCACAGCGCTCGCGCTCTCGGTTCTCACCGGCAAACCCGCACGCATCTCCCGCATCCGCGCGGGTAGAAAACCCCCTGGACTTGCACCGCAGCATCTCACCGCCGTGTTCGCCGCCGCGGCCGTTTGTCGAGCCGACGTTCGCGGGGGAGAGATCGGTTCGACCGAGATACTCTTCACGCCGCACGAAAAAGCCCCCAGCGCCCGGTCGTTCGAGTTCGATGTCGCGAAAGCCTCGCGAGGGGGAAGCGCGGGGTCGGTGATCCTCGTCCTTCAAACCGTTCTTCTCCCTCTCGCTTTCTCCCGCGGCTCGGTCGACCTCGCTCTCATGGGAGGGACGCATGTTGCGTGGAGCCCGCCGTACGACTATTTCGCCGAAGTGTACTTGCCGACGCTTTCGAGAATGGGCCTCGACGCGGGGTGCACGCTCGCTTCGTGGGGGTTCTATCCAGTCGGCGGCGGAGCGATATCCGTAAAGATCGGCGGAATCCGCCCGCGAAGAGAAGGTCCGCCGAGACGCTCGCTCTCGAGCGTTCGCCTCGTTGAGAGGGGGGATTTGATCGGCGTGAGCGGAAGGGCCGTGGCTGCGAACCTCCCCAAAGATATCGCAGACCGCATGGCCCGGCGGGCGGCGGACATTCTCGGCGAAAAAGGAATCGAGGCGCAGGTGACGTCGGAGCGTATTGGGGGCCGGAGCACCGGGGCGGGGATTTTCCTGACGGCGCGCTACGCTCAGGCGCTCGCCGGTTTCAGCGCACTGGGAAAGAAGGGGCTTCCCGCCGAACGCGTGGCGCTCGATGCCTGCAGGGAGCTGTTGGCCTTTCACAAAACCGGGGCGTCGGTCGACAGTCACCTGGCCGATCAGCTCGTTCTCCCCCTGGCGCTCGCCGAGGGGCGCTCCGAGATGGCCGTCGAGTCCGTGACCTCGCATCTCCTCGCGAACGCCGAAGTGGTCCGCCGTTTCATCCCGGCGTCTATCGAGGTCGAAGGAGAAGAAGGCGACGCTGGACGCGTCGCCTTCTTCGGAATCGGCATGGAGGGCTAGCCCCGTCGTTCTCGCTCGCCGCAGCCGCTCTAGAAGAAATAGCTGAAGTGCAGGTCTACGCGGTTGTCGACACCCGTTTCGAGGCCTTTGTACTCCGTCACCCAGTGGTAGTACTCGCACGCGATCTGGAAAGGCTGCCATGGGCGGTACCGCGCGCTCACGAATCCCACCCAATTGAGCGTGCGCCCCGTGTACGTCGTGGGATCGAGATCCGCGACGTCGACGTCCTCGTAAGACGGCACATCCTCGTCGTCGGGATCGTCCACCGAGCCGCCGATGTAGAGCTGAGTCTTGTCCGTCGGCTTCGTGGCGAGCTGAGCCCATCCGCCTCGTGCGTCGATCTCACAGCCTGTAAGCACGTTGATGTTTTGCCCGATGCCGCCCCTGACGTCGCTCAAGTTGCTTCCCGTCCACCCTTCGCCTTCGATAGCCACGCGAGAACTGAGCGGTATCGAGAGGTCGAACCCCGCCGACCATGACTCCCATCCCGTCTCTCCAACGAACGGTTTGTCCGTTTCCTCTTTGGCGTAGTGTCCCCACACGCCGGCTTTGATCGGCCGACCGGCGTAAAGCGTCTGCTCCGTTCCGATACGCGCCTGGATATTGGGGAGAGCGGAGGATGCTCCGTCGAGAAGCCCGTTTTTGTCGAGATCCATCGCGTCGACGGCGCCGGTCGCGCCCAACGCAGCCGCCACGGAGACGTTCCCGTTCTCCGTCTTCGGTGCGCAGGTCAGCCGGATCTGCGGAGCCCTGTCTCCCAGGTTGCCGGCGTTCCAGAGAACGCCGTCGGTGTGAACCTCCGGATAGAGAGGAGAGAGGAGCTGCCAGGTCTGTCCGCCGAGGAGGGTGAGGGCCCGGTACGTCAGCTCGAAGTACGCATGCCGCATGCGAAGGCCCGCGCGGGATTCCGTGCCGGCGTTCTGGAAGTCGATTTCGACCTTGCCCGAGCCCGTGATCTCGTCGGAAAGGGCGATCGAGGAAACGGCGATCCCGAAACGCGTCACGCGCGGGTAGATCGTGAGATGGGAGTTGTTCTCCAAGCCGACGATGGGATCTTCGGGAAGGGCCCACATGGCGTACTGGTGGTTCTGCATGCGCGAGTCGTCCCAGACGGCGTCGACGCGCAGGAACCCGTAGAGCGAGACCTTCGGTTTCTCCGCTTCTTTGGCCTGGGCGCGTGCGGATGCCGCCGGGCCCGCGAGCGCGAGCAAGCACACGATTGCCGCGACGGGCCAATTTCCCAGCGCCCGATAACCGCGGGTCCTGTCAATCTTCGACGAGAATCTCTTTCCGAATGCTATCACGACCGATCCCTCCGTGTTTTCAGCGGACTGGTACCCGGCGATCCGCCCAACGTGCCGGGAACTGCGATGACGTCGGTGCCGACCAAAAGATCGCACGATGGTAGCAGGAAGCGGGGAACGCGTCGAGAGAAGAAACGTGTCGCTGCCGGTCCGTCACAGAGCGGGGTTCGGTCTCCGCGGCGCCGATTGACGCGGAGGACCGCTGCGTTTACAATGGTGCACATATCCTTTTCCCGGGAGGTTTCTCATGGCGAAGACGACAAGGTTTTTTTCAGCCCTGGCAGTTGTCGGATGCACCGCAGCGTTGGCCGCCTTCCTGTCGTGCTCCGGAGGCACTGACGGAGTGGATGTGGATGACGACTCCTATCCGTCCCAGATCGCCGATCTCCGCGTCAAGTCGGTCACAGCGAGCACGGTCACACTCGAGTGGACTGCGCCGGGTGACGACGACACCGTCGGGACGGCGGCGGCGTACGACATGCGGTACTCGGCGTCTCCAGTAACATGGGTGAACTGGGATTCAGTTCAGGTGATCAAGGTCCCCGGCGAGCCCGATCCCAGTCCCTTCGGATCGACGGACACCATGCGGGTCACGGGCCTCACGGAGAACGTACCGTACTACTTCGCGCTCAAATCCCGCGGCCACTCGGGCCAGTCGTCCTGGCTATCGAACTGCGCGCCCGCAATGTGCTTCGACGACTACGTGGTGGCGTTTCCCGATCCTCACCTCGACCAGGTCATTCGAACGACGATCGTCAAGCCGACCGGGGACATCCACAGATCCGAGCTGCTCCAGATCGTGTTCCTCGAGGCCAACAGTCGTTCGATCACGAACCTGTCGGGGCTGGAGTACTGCATCAATTTGGAGGGGTTCCTGCTGAACGGCAACTCGGTGAGCGACCTCGCGCCGCTCGCCGGCCTCGTCAGGCTAAGGGGCTTCCAGGCGTTTGCGAACGACATCAGCGACATCTCTCCGCTCGCCGGCCTGGTCAATCTCGAACAGCTTTCGCTTGCCGATAACGCGATAAGCGACATCTCCGCCATGAGCGGGATGACGAAGCTCACTCACGTCATCCTGTCGAGCAACGACATCACGGACATCAGCGCCCTTGCCGGGAAGTCCGCGGTGACGATCCTGCAGCTGGACGAGAACCAGATCTCCGACATCGGTGCGCTTTCGGGAATGACGAACCTCACGGAGCTCAGGCTCAGATCGAACCAGATAAGCGCGATCGGCGCGCTCAGCGGCATGACCAAGCTGTCGGTCCTCGATCTCTACAACAACAAGATCACCGCCGTGAATTCCCTCGCGGGTCTTGCCAGTTTGAGGGAGGCCTACATCAACGAGAACCAGATTGCCGATCTGAGCCCGCTCTCGGGATTGACGGGCCTCGAGAGGCTCTACGCCGGGAACAACCCGATATCGGATGTGTCCGACTTGTCGGGTCTGACGACCTTGATCGAGTTGAACCTCCAGCAGTGCCAGGTGTCCGACCTCACACCTCTGCAGGGACTCATCGGTCTCAACCGACTGGTGCTCGTCTACAATCTGATCGTCGACATTGCGCCGCTCGTGGCGAACAGCGGTCTTCAGGACGGGGATTACCTGTATCTCGCGGGGAATCAGCTGGACAGCGCGTCTACGGACACGTATGTCCCGTTGCTCAAGGAGCGGGGCGTGATACTGGATATCTGAGAGGCCAGCGGGGAAGGGCTACTTCAGGAGCAAGATTTTCCTCGCGGCGCTCTCTCCTCCGGCCTCGATCCGCACGAAGTAGACGCCGGACGCGACAGGCGAACCTCCCTCGTCACGCCCGTCCCATGAAGCGGCATGCTCGCCGGCCGCTTTCGTCCCGGCCGCGAGAGTCCGGACCACGCGGCCGGATATGTCGTAGACCGCAAGACTCACGGTCCCTGCGGAAGGGAGCGTGAAGGGAATCGTGGTCCCCGGATTGAAGGGGTTGGGGTAGTTCGGGCGGAGCATCACTCGCGGCGCGGCGGGTGCAAGAAGCACTCCGGTAAAACCTTCGAGCGGCGAGAACTTCGACAGGAAAACGTCGAAATCTCCATTGCACACGAGCGGTTCCCCACCGAAATCCAGGTAGCCGCCGAAACTCCCCGTCAGAAACGTGTTGCCCAGCGGATCGACGGCAATGCTTCGTGTCTCCTCCCAGCCCATGGCGCCGAACCTCCGGCTCCACACGTGGGCCCCGCTCGGATCGAACTTGACGAGGAAGAGATCGTACGTGGTCCCGACCTGTGCGAGCGCTCCGCCTCCAAAGTCCAGCGACCCGAAGAAAGACCCGGTGAGATACACATTCCCCGATGAATCTGCCGCGAGACTCTGCGCGTGCTGATAGTCCTCGTCGCCGAACTTCAGGCTCCACTCGTTTCCATTCGAGTTGAATTTCGCGAGGAAGATGTCTCCGCCTTCGCTCGTCAGAGGTCCTTTGCCGAAGTTGACGACGCCGTCGAAATCCCCTGTGATGAAGAAATTGCGCGAAGGATCCGTGGCGATGGCCCACGACGCCTGCCACTCGGCGTCGCCATACCTCCGGCCCCACACGTAAGTCCCGCTGGAGTTGAGCAGCGCTACGAAGATGTCGCCGCTCCCTGCGCTCACCAGCGGACCGCCTCCGAAATCCACCGTCCCGTAAAGCTCTCCGGTGAGAAGTACGCCTCCCACGGCGGAGACGGTTACGCTTCGGGCGACCTGCCAGTCCCCATCTCCGAACCTGTGGCTCCACACGTGCGTGCCGTCGGATTGGAACTTCGCCACGAAGATGTCTTCGCCTCCGGCGCTCGCCAGCGGACCGCCTCCGAAATCCACCGTCCCGCAGTAGTAACCGGTGATGACCACGCCCCCGGACGGATCCGCCGCCACGCCGAGCGCTTCCTGATAGTCATCGCTGTCTCCGAACCTGCGGCTCCACACGTGCGAGCCGTTGACATCGAACTTCGCGAGAAAGATGTCGTACCCCCCCGCGCTCACCAGCGATCCGCCGCCGAGATCCAGCTTGCCCCCAAAGCTCCCCGCGAGAAAAACGTTTCCCGACTCGTCGACAGCGACGCTCTGCGCTCCGGTGAAGCAGCTGTCGCCGATCTGCAGGCTCCACAGGTGGCGTCCATCGGTGTCGAACTTCGCCACGAAGATGTCTTCTCCTCCCCGGCTCGCGAGCGATTCGCCGCCGAAATCCACCGTGCCGGAGAACGCACCCGCCAGGAAGACATTCCCCGAGGCGTCGACGGCGACGCTCGAACTTGACGCCCACGAATCGTCGCCGAATTGCTGACTCCATACGAGGGGCGGCGTGACGCATAGGGCGGCCGGTGCGAACAAAAGCAGAACCAAAGCGGAGAGGAAGTAAACCCGCGGTTGCATGCCAATCCTCCGTCTTGTCGCGCAGAGTTGAAACGATGAAATGCTATCGTTAAGTATACACCCTGACGCGGACGGCTGTCGACGAGAAACGCCGATCCAAGCGTTTGAATCTGCAGTAAATCTCGCTCTCGTATCGTCGGCGAAGGAACATCTTGCGAATTGCCGCCGTGATTCGCTCGAAGCTCGTCCGCGGCCACGAGAGTTCTTGGCGTCCGTATCGATCGCATCGGGTTCGTTCGTGTATAGACGTTTCCCGGACGGGCTCCGAATTCTTCATGATTCTCTTCTCTTCTTCGGGAAGGAACGCGATGGAGAGCCGTCGTGCGGAATTCCCGTTAGTCTCTCGCGCCGCCGGACAAATGGGCTTCGTTCGCGACACACCGGGGGTTGACCGCGCTCGCGCCGCGCGGGCACTGATTTTGCTGTTTTCACAGAGTTGTACCGAGGAGAGATTCAGCGATGCAAAGACCCATGAAGGCGCCGCGCGTTTTGGCGTACGCCCTGGCGCATGGATTCGTTGTCGTCGGTGCGGCATTCCTGCTGCTCGGCGCTGCGTGTTCCCACCCGGCGACGGGTCCGGACGCGTCTCAGATACCGGGTCCCGACGGGTGTCGCGACAGCGACTGTCCAACAGGGGAGGAGTGCGGCGGGGCGGGGTGCGTCTCCGTCCGGCCCACACTCTACCCGCATATTCAGCTCGCCTCCGTACTTTTACGGGATTATAAGGACGACGCGGAGATCGCCTGGCGTGCGCAGCACGCGGATCTGCTCATAGGCAAAGCGGCGGTCGATGCCGACAGACTTCGTGCAGAGAATCCAAACGTTCGTCTTTTCGACTACACGACGTTTCGCTATTTCATTTCGAACGAGGACGCGGAAGAATGGGCCGCGTCGAACGGTTGTTCGACCGAAGACTTCTATCTCCACTACCGTGAAGATGTCCATGTGCCAGGCTATGAATCTACGGTGCTCGTTCCCGGATTCGCGCCGGGTGTCGTCCCGGGCTGGAATCCGAATGCGGGGCCGGACGACCCGCCCGCGTCCGCGATCATGAGGTCCCAGTCCCGCGCCTTCGGACTCGCGGAAATCGCTCACGAACCGTGGACCCTCGCGAACATCGTGGATCCAGGGTACCGCCAATACCTCGCCGACAAAGCGGAACGTCAGCTCGACGGATCGCTGTACGGCGCACTGAGTGCGAGCGGCCCCGCTGAAGGCCTCATGGTCGACCACGGTGTGTACTACCCGCAGTTCGGAGAAGGGGTACTCGACAAAACTGACGAGTTCTACGGGGTGCCGCTCGATAATTCGCACCCCTATGCGCTGGGATTCTTGTCGTTCTACGCGGAGCTTCGCGGAGTTTTGGAAGATCGGATGTCCAGCGCCGTCGACATCATGCCGAATCTCACGGACGCGTTCTACCTCCTCTCTCCGGATCCGCTGTCGCAAGGAGCCCTCCAGGCGGTGGACTGGGTGTGGGCGGAGGTGTGGGTGCTGTTTCGGGAGATCAGCTCTCCGACCAAGGGTTCCTACCGTGCGATCACGTACGAGCGGGATTACGAAACCGCCGTGGCGAATATCGTCCGTCAAACACGCGCAGGCGGTCGGCGGGTGCTCGGCGCGCGCGATGCGGTGTACGCGGCGGGGGGCTCCGAGCGCGGGCGACTCATCACGCTCTCGCTCTACTACCTCGTTCATAACCCGAATACGGTCTACGCATATTCGTCGTTCAACACGAATGACCACATGTCCCAATGGGCATGGAATCCGGCCGTTGCATACGACCTCGGTACCCCCGCCCCGATTCCCGGCGGGCGCGTCGATTTCGAAGGGAAGGCGGGAACGACCGAGCATTACGAGTTCGCCACGGGGCAGGATCCGTACGAACCGTCCCTCACGTACCACGTACTCGCCCGCCGTTTCACGAACGGCATGGTGCTCGTCAAGATGCTGCCCAACGGCTCCGTGGTGGACGATGCATCGACGACGACCCATGCGCTCGACAGATCCTACAGAGTCCTCGACGCGGATGGGATCCCGGGCGAAGAGATCGTCACCGAAATCTCCATACGGAACAACGAGGGAATCATTCTCGTTATTCCGTGACAAACGTCCCGCCTGAGAGACGTTTTCCTCCGAGACGCGTTCGTCAGCGAGAGGCGACAGGATACCGCCGGTCCAGTCCGCCGCTTCGTCCTCGCTCGCGATCCTCCATAACATCAAGCAATTAAACAAGGTAGTCCGCGGATTGAATTCCCCGCCGAACGGGACTATATTAGTCATGTCGACCTCGCCGATCCGCTAAGTTGGTGTTCTCGATGTTGAAAGGAACCGTGCGCTCTTCGACTGCGAGGTACTGGCACCGCCTCGAGGACGGCCGTATCCAGTGCGATCTGTGTCCCCGGTTGTGCAAGGTCCAGAACGGACAGCGGGGGATGTGTTTTGTCCGGGGCCGCGAGGGCGAGCAGCTGGTCCTCACGACGTACGGGCGCTCCAGCGGATTCTGCATCGATCCCATCGAGAAAAAGCCCCTCAATCACTACTACCCGGGGACTTCGGTTCTGTCGTTCGGGACGGCGGGATGCAACCTCGCGTGCAAGTTCTGCCAGAACTGGGACATCAGCAAGTCGCGGGAAATCGATACGCTCGCTGACGAAGCCTCGCCCGAGCAGATCGCGCGCGCGGCGAAAGCCATGGGCTGCAAGAGCGTGGCGTTCACGTACAACGATCCCGTGATCTTCCTCGAGTACGCAGTCGATGTCGCGAAAGCGTGCCACGAGATGGGCGTCAAGACGGTTGCGGTGACGGCGGGGTACATCTGCGACGAACCGCGGCGCGAGTTCTTCGCCCACATGGATGCCGCCAACGTCGATCTGAAAGCGTTCACGGACCGGTTCTACAAAGAACTCTGCGCAGCCGATCTCAACAGCGTCCTGGACACGCTCGTGTATCTCAAGAGACACACGACCGTCTGGGTGGAGATCACAAACCTCATCATCCCGGGGGAGAACGACTCCGAAGAGGAGATCAACGCGTTGTCGCGCTGGGTGTTCGAAAACCTCGGTCCGGACGTGCCGCTCCACTTCAGCGCTTTCCATCCGGATTGGAGAATGCTGAACAAGAGTGCGACCCCGTCTTCCACTCTCGATCAGGCTCGCAGAATCGCGATGCGCAACGGCGTGAGATACGTCTACACGGGAAACGTCCACGACGAAGAGGGCGGGAGTTCGTACTGCCACAACTGCGGCGAACGGCTCATCGGGCGGGACTGGTACAATCTGACGGCGTGGAGCCTGACCGAGCAGGGCACGTGCTACCGCTGTGGAACGCGGTGCGCCGGCGTTTTCGACGCCCGTCCAGGCACGTGGGGCGCGAAACGGGTTCCCATCCGCATGGCGGATTTCACGCCGTGAAGCCGGTCGATTCTCTCATCGAAGGCCGTTCGTCGGAGCTCGTTTCTCGGGCCCGCACTTTCGTTCTCCCTGCGCTTGCCGTTTTTTGCTTTGTTCTTGCCGGATGCTCCGACGATTCGACCGTCGAGCCGCCTTCCGAAAAAACCTGCATCGACTTCGCGGGGTATGTCCGCCTCGAGGCGAGCATCGCGATGACGGGTACGGCCCGGCGATCGGTGTGCCGCGACGATTTCCTCTACGCGGCGAGCGGTGAAGCCGGGGTTCATATCATCGATGTCTCCGTACTGGAAAGTCCTCTCCTCGTGGCCAGGGTCGAGACTCCTGGATCGGCAATGGACGTCGCGCTCGATGACACGCTTCTCTTCGTGGCGGACGGCAAATCGGGGCTGCGCGTCGTCGGCATAGGAGATCCGCGTCATCCCATCGAGCTCGCCAGCGTCGGCACCGCTGGCGAGGCGCTTGCGGTCGCCGTTCGCGGCACGTTCGCCTACGTGACCGACGATGTGGGGCTGCGCGTCGTCGACGTCAGCGATCCCACGGCGCCCGCGTTCGTCGGAGGGGACAACACGCCCGGACGGGCGAACGACGTCGTATTGTTGGGGGACTACGCATACGTGAGCGACGCGGACCTCGGGCTCCGCGTGATTCCGATTGCGGTGCCGACGACCTACGATCCGGTTGCCGTTCTTCCGATACCCGGTGAACCGCGGGGTATCGACGGCGAAGGGACGACGGTGTACGTCGCGGCGTACGACGGGGGCGTTCGGGCCGTCGATGTCGCTCTCCCATCTCACCCGACGCTCGTGGGCGGCGTCAGCACGCCCGGAGGAGCGACAGACGTGTCGTTTTCCGGGGGGTACCTGTACGTCGCCGATGGCTCTCTCGGTGTCGTGGTTGTCCAGGCTGAACGTCCGTCAGCCCTCGAGATCCTCACAAGCGTCTACACACCGGGCACGGCCGTTGGAGTCGCGGCGTCGGACGGGTTCGTCGTCGCCTCGTGCGGGGAAGCGGGGCTCCACATCGTCGACTCGAAAAACCCCGAGCCGGTGCCTGTCGTGTCGGTCCTGCCGACGCCGGGTGACGCGAAAGGCGTCTTCTTCGTGGGGGAAGCTCTCTATGTCTGCGACGGGCGGGGTGGGATCCAGGTGGTCGATGTGAGTGACCCCGAAGCTCCATGCATCGTGAACACCGTTTCACCGTTTGGGATGCCGCAGTTTCTGGCGGTCCGGAACGGCGTCGCCTACGTGGCCAGCGGGTCTGGCCGACCGGTCGGACGGCTCGATGTTCACGACCCGTTTTCGCCGGTCGTCCTCGACCCCATGGACTCGGACGCGGAAAAACTGGCGGTCGCGGACAGTCTGGTTGTCCTCGCGAAACCGACGGGGAGCGTCAGTGTGTACCGTGTCGATGGGACGGCCCCGCCGTCGTTCCTCGCTGAGACGCCCACCGGCGACCTCGCGCTCGACGTGGTTGTCCAGGGGCCCCTCGCCTTCGTGGCCAACGGGACATCGGGGTTGATGGTGATGGATCTCGCTGAACCCACGAGTCCCCGCCCGGTTTTTTACCTTCCGCTCGACGGCGTCTGCCATCGCATCGCACCGACGGGTCACTGCCTGCTGGTGGCCGCGGGGGTCGCGGGGATCCACGTCGTCGATATCGTGACCCCGACTGCGCCTGTCCTTCGTGCGACTCTGGATGTGCCGGGGTTCGCTTCCTACGTTTGTGCGGCAGAACAAACGGCGTACGTCGCCGATGAATGGGCGGGCGTCCACGTCGTCGACCTTGCCGATCCGGGGCATCCGCGCTTCGTGGGGACGCTCAGAACGAACGGCCGGGCCGTCGGCGTCGCGGCCACCGATCTTTTTCTCTACACCGCCGATCTCGTCGACGGCCTTGTAACCGCACGCGTCCAGTGCGCGGACCGTTGACGGAGTATGCGCGGGGAGCGCGTCGACGGGGAAAAACGCAGGGAATTCGGTTTGATCCATTTACAGGCGCAACTCCGAGTATTATAGTGATGGGACCTCGAAAATGCGGTGCAGCCAAGCGATCGAACATCTGGAGCGACATGCATGGATAGCCTCAAGTACGACCGGTTCCTCGACCTGAGGGGACTGGAGTGTCCCATCCCCGTCGTGAAAGCGAGGGAAGAGATCGGACGTATGGTCATCGGAGAAGTGTTGAGGGTTTTTGCCGCCGATCAGAACTCGCTGAAGAACTTCCAGGGCTGGGCTCATACGGCAAAGAACATCGTTCTCATCGCACAGGGCATCGACAATACGAACGGCAACGTGCACTTCATCCACTACATTCGCAAGATACTCTGACGGGCTCTTCGCCGCGCGGTGGCGGCGGACACGTTCACCCTTTCCCCACGAGAATGCCGTTGGCGGATCGGTGTCCGCAACCGAGAGCTCGTGCGGCTGAAACCGGAGGTTGCCGGTACCGCCCGGATGTCGTATAATACCGGCGTACCCCACGACTGGGCTGCACTCACAGGGGGTGGTCGCAATGGCTCTCCGCACTCGATCAGTGCATTTTCTGGCCGCAATCCTGTCGTTCCTCCTTTTTGCTCTCGTATTTTCATGCAGCGAAAGCCCGACCGGCACCGACGGCCGTCCTGCAATGGAGGGATCGGGGAACATCGATCCGGGAGCGGGTGACCGGCTCTTGCTCTCCAGCGTCGATATGGGGCAGGGGTGGACCGGCAGCGTCGATGTATGGGCGTACGATCTCTCGGTTGAATCGGATTCTGTTGTCGGATTCGACCTCGTACTCATCAACGGAACGAACCGCGACGTCGTTCCGCCGATCCAGTTCGTCATCACGAGCATCGTGCCCAACACGGTGACGGTTCTCAACGCGGATGCGTTCCACGCGGATGGGTCGCCGTATTTCGATTTCAGCGATGACGTCGGTGAAGACGGAGTGCTCGCACCCGGGGAATCGTCCGCCCGCGTCCACGCGAGGTTCGGCTGGCCGTCGCCCATGGCCTTCGGTATCGGGTTTCGTTTCGTGATCGGCGAGGAACCGGCCGACGGAGTCATCGCCGGTGTAGTGTTCCACGACGTCGATGAGAATGGTGTCTACGACGTAGACGTCGAAGATGGAATCCCCGGTGTCCCCGTGGAGCTCGTCGCGACATGGGGAGACAGTAATCAGACCACCGTGTCCATCGTCGGTCTAACGGATGGGTCGGGACGGTATGAATTCGGGTATCTCCCGGCGGGTGTGTACAAGGTGACGGCGGTCACGGACTATCCGGTGCGGTTCACGACGTCGAATCCTCTCCTCGTGACCCTCGTCGAGCTCGCCGACGGGTCAGTGAGCCGTTTTCTCGAAGCGCACTTCGGTGTGGCGGGCGTCGTCACGCCTCCTCCGCCATCCGATGTCGTATTCGGCCCCGTTCCCGTCGGTCCGGGGTCCAGGTTGGGGACGAGCGTGGACAGCACGTTCGTCATTCCGCCGCGGATGCCGCCCTTCGGGCCCGAGGGGGACGTCTACTATCTGCGTGTGGAACCGCCGATGGTGGAGGGTCCGTATCCGATGTGGATCGACGCGGTGTCCGTTTTCATCGACGGGCAGGGTGTCTACAAGTTCAACTGCCCGCCTGACAGCCTCTGCTTCCCGCCTGCCGACCTGCTGCCGCTGGATTCGACGCTCGCCGGAGAAGGGCAGCACACGATTTCGATCAAGGCGCTCGGCAGCGAGTCCGCTGTCGTGCTCGTGAGCATCGAACACGCGCCCTGGTGGGGGATCGACGACGGAGGCGAGCGCTGACGCGATGACTTCGGCGGTCGCCGTCTCGGACGCGATTCCCGATTCACGAAAAAAGAAAAAGCCCCGGCGTCTCGAAGACGTCGGGGCTTTTTCAACACCCGGCTGCGGAGGAGATTCCTCTATCCCCTATTTCGATTCTCTCTTGCCGAGCTCCCGGTCGAGCATGAAGAGCCCGCCCGTCGAGTCCTTCACCATCTTCATCCGCTCGACAAGTATCTTCGTCGAGGCCTCTTCCTCGGTTTGCTCGTTGACGAACCACTGGAGCAGCGTCGTGCTCGCGTGGTCCTTCTCGGCGTACGAGAGATCCGTGAGATTGTGGATGAGTTTTGTGACGAACTGCTCGTGCTTGAGGACCGCCTGGCATACATCGAGGGGCGATTTCCACTCGGCCTCCGGGGCCTTAATGGCATCGAGCCTGACGGTGCCGTCGCGTTCGAGTATGTGGTGGTAAAACTTCATCGCGTGCGCCATCTCTTCCGTCGCCTGAACGCGCATCCAGTGCGCGAACCCTTCGAGGTTCAGACCGTTGCAGTAAACGGACATCGATAGATAGAGGTACGCCGAGTACATCTCGTGGTTGATCTGCTTGTTCATGGCGGCTTCGATTTTCTTCGGCAGCATCGTGGTTTCCTCCGTCACGATTTGGTTTCCATTCATCCCGAATGCGGGGCCGTTCACGATTCAGCGGGGCCCGTCCGGGTTCCGACAAGTTCTGTTAGGAAATAATAACAATTCGTCCCCTTCGAACCTAGGGCAAACATCGTGCGCCGAGGTCCTCGAAGGCTCGTGGACGCGGCCCCTCGGCGAGCCCCGGCTCGGGAAAAAAGTCGCGAAAGTCTGTAAGGAATTTCACCCGTCACCGACAGAGATGAAAACGATAGATTTCAGGCTCGACAATCTCTCTGCGAAACGACCACCGACCGGTACCAGGCGTCGGTTGGCGTAACCGCACGGGTTCAGCAGGCAGCACACCGCTCGACAGGGGCACAGTGGGCGACAGGCAAGGCGGTGGGCTGCCTTGCTTTTTTTGTCCGGAAATGTGCCGTTCCTTCCCCTTCTCGCCCGCCACCGCCCGTCCATTCGCGCGCGGCCGCGGCCGGGGCTCCAACTTCCGTTTCTTCCCGCGTTTATAGCCTCATTGACGCCATGCCCGCGTCTCGACGCCGGGGCTCACCGAGGGCATCTTTTACTTGACTTCGGCCAATCTCGGTGGTATAAGGCAATAACATTACTTGAGTTGTGCGGTTTCTGCTCGAGCCTGTCTCGACCGGGACTTCGCGTATCCCGGCGCCACGTCTCCAATAGAAGAAGGAGTCCTTATGCCCGCTTCAAAGTACAAGCCGTACGTGTCCGCCGACACCAGCATGCGGGAGTTCACGCTCAGGGCGCTGCTCATCGGGCTCGTCATGTGCGTGGTCCTCGGCGCGGCGAACGCGTACCTCGGTCTGAAAGCCGGCATGACGATCGCGGCGACGTATCCGGCGGCTGTGATCGGCATGGCGCTGCTTCGTCTGTTCAAGGGAACGATTCTCGAAGAGAACTTCGCCCGTACCGTGGGCTCGATCGGTGAATCGGTCGCCGCTGGAGCGATTTTCACGCTGCCCGCGTTCTTCATTGCGGGGCTTTGGCCCAAGTTCGCGACGAAGGGGCACTACCTCGAATCGTCCGCGATCATGATGGTCGGCGGTGTCCTGGGGATCCTCTTCGTCGCGATCCTTCGCCGCGTGATGGTCGAGGATCCCGAGCTCGTTTTCCCCGAGTCGGTGGCTGCCGCGGAGATCCACAAGACAGGCCGCGCGGGGGGGACCGGCGCGGCGTTTCTCTTCGGCGCGATGGGTTTCGGCGCGGTCGTACAGGCGTTGAAGCAGTTCAGCGTCTTCGCTGCATCGTGGGAGAAATTCGTGCCGTGGAAAAGAACGGAGATTTCACTGCGCGCGACCGGTTCCGCTACGGGGGAAGGCGGAATGCTTCTGAGCTCTCCCGGAGTGAGCCCCGCGTACATTGGTGTCGGCTACATTATCGGCCCCAAACTCGCTTCGCTCAACTTCAGCGGCGGTCTACTCGCCTGGGGTTTGTTCGTGCCGATTCTCACCTACTTCATCGGTCCTACGCTTTCTCCGGAATTGACGGGTGGTGAAGGGGCGTGGCCGGCCACGGCCACGAACATATGGCGCTACATCGTTCGCCCGATCGCGATCGGCGGGATGTTGATGAGCGCGGCGTTTACGCTCTTCAAGATGAGAAACAGCCTCGCCACCGGGATCCAGCGGTCGATCGGCGATGTGAAGAAAGCGGCGACCGGCCAGCAGATGACGCTCCGGACCGAGCAAGACATCAACATCAAGAAGGTCGCGCTCGGACTTCTGCTCACGGCGATCGCGACGTTCTTCATCTATTTGTACTTCGCCAAGGCGCTGCCCGCCGCGCTCGTGGCTACGGTCGTGATGATCATCGCGGGGTTCTTCTTCGCGGCGGTCTCGGGGTATCTGGTCGGCATCATCGGCTCGAGCAACAACCCGATCAGCGGGCTCACGCTCTCGACACTCGTCATCGCGGCGCTTCTCATGTACGTGCTCGGAGCGAGAGGCGACACCGGCGTGGCGGCGGTGCTCGGTGTGGCTGGAGTCGTGTGCGTCGCTGCCGCCGTGGCGGGCGAGATGCTCCAGGACCTCAAAGTCGGGCACATCCTCGGAGGGACTCCGTGGAAGATGCAGGTCGGCGATCTGATCGGTATTTTCGTCGCATCGCTCCTGATGTTCTTCCCGATCATCATTCTGCACCAGGGCGACATCAACATGGGCGGGGAAGGTCTCGGCGGGAAGGCGTATCCCGCACCGCAGGCGAGCCTGATGGCTCTCCTCTCGAGGGGGATCGTGGGCGGCGAGATGGCATGGCCGCTCATCGTCGTCGGGATGCTGATGGGTCTCGGGTTCATCCTCATGCAGGTGAAAAGCCCGATGCTCGTGAGCGTGGGCATGTATCTTCCGCTCGAAACAACGTTCGCGATTTTCCTCGGCGGGATCATCAAGGGGCTCGTCGAGCAGTTCGGCGGGAAGAGGAAGCACAACGAAGCTCAGAAGGCGCGCGTCGAGAACATCGGAGTTCTTCTCGCCGCCGGCTTGATCGCCGGCGAGGCGCTGATCGGGCTGCTGTTTGCGGGGCTCGCCGTGGGCGATATCAAATACGATCAATGGCTGCCGTCAGCGTCGGGGATTTTCCCGCTGCCGTTCAGCGTCAGCCTTCTCGTGATAGTTCTTATCGGCTGGATCCTCGTGAAGCTGCCCCTCGACCATGCAGGGGCTGCGGATCAGCCGGCGCCTCCGCGCGCGGCGTTCTGAGCGCGCCGGCGGGTGTGAGTCACGAGGAACGATCTCGTACCTTCGCCGGTTCCGGCGGCGCCGCGGTGACGCGGCGCCGCCAGGGTCGGCGAGAGCGGTTTTTACGCGGGGTTTCCGTCATGCGGCAGCCCCGCTCTCTTCGGTGGGATTGCGGAGTCGTTTCGTTCAATCGCCAAGAAAGGGGATAGAGATGTCCGATGCGATCAAAGGGCTGAAACCCGAGCGCTTGTGGGAGTACTTCGCGGAGATCGCGAGGATCCCGCGCTGCTCGAAGCACGAAGCGAAGATGACCGAGTACGTCGTCAAGACGGCGAAAAAACTCGGGCTCGAGGCCGAGGCGGATAGCGTCGGCAACGTCGTCGTCAGAAAACCGGCTTCGCCGGGCAGGCACAAAGTTCCCAGCGTGTGTTTGCAGGGACACCTGGACATGGTGTGCGAAAAGAACAAGGACAAGGTTCACGATTTCGAGAAGGATCCGATCGAACTCGTCCGCAAACAGAACGTGATCATGGCGAACGGGACCACGCTCGGGGCGGACAACGGCGTTGCCATCGCGACGAGTCTCGCCATCATGGAAGACAAGAGTCTGGAGCACGGGCCAATGGAGTTTCTCTTCACGGTGGACGAGGAGACGGGCCTCATCGGGGCCAACAACGTCAACCCCGGGTTCGTCAAGAGCCGCACGCTGCTCAATCTCGATTCGGAGGAAGAGGGCGCCCTCTACGTCGGGTGCTCGGGCGGGCGCGACACGACGGGCACGTGGACGATCGATCCCGAGGAGGTACCCGCAGGGATGAAGGCCGCGGAGCTCAAGGTCACCGGTCTCAAAGGCGGACATTCGGGACTCGAGATCCACAAAGGGCGCGGGAATGCGATCAAGATCATCGCGCGCGTTCTGATGTGCTTGACCGACCTTGGCGCGAGGCTGTCGTCCGTCGACGGCGGCAACAAGCGCAATGCGATCCCTCGCGAAGCCGAGGCGAAGATCTTCATCCCGAAGAAGAAGTGGGAAGAAGCCGCGGCTGCCGTCGAGGATTTGAACGCCACGATCAAAGCGGAATTCGCCACGGTGGATCCGGGTCTTTCCATCGCGCTTTCCGAGCTCAAGGGCGGCAAGGGCAAGGTTCTCAAGAAGGGACTGCAGAAAAAAATGCTCCGGACGGTGTTGGGTCTCCCCCATGGCGTGATCAAGATGAGCCCGGATATCCCCGATCTCGTGGAGACGTCGACGAACGTCGCCGTGATCCAGACGACGAAAAAGGCGATATCGCTCGCCACGAGCCAGAGAAGCTCCGTGGAATCCGAGAACACCGAAATCTGTCAGACCGTCGTGTCTGTATTCGAACTCGGGGGCGCCGAGGTTGCTTC
This sequence comes from uncultured bacterium, assembly GCA_964645735.1. Classification (GTDB taxonomy): domain Bacteria; phylum Krumholzibacteriota; class Krumholzibacteriia; order WVZY01; family WVZY01; genus CAZYCB01. The sequence continues at coordinate 18,982 of CAZYCB010000440.1, forward strand.
GGGGAGCGGGTATCCCGGCTGGAAACCGAACCTCGACTCGAGCATCCTGAAGCTCGCGAAGTCGACGTACAAATCGATGCACGGCAAGGAGCCGGAGGTCAAGGCTATCCACGCCGGTCTCGAGTGTGGTATCATCGGCGCGAAGATTTCCGGAATGGACATGGTGTCGATGGGACCTACTCTCGAGGGCGTTCACTCGCCGGACGAGAAGATCTACATCGATACGGTGGAGAAATTCTGGGATTACCTTCTCGCGATCCTCAAGAACGTCAAGTGACGGGTATGGGCGGGGGTTTTCCCGCAGAGATCTTGGGGCGTCACCGACGCCCCAAGACCCGACAACGCCTCCCGTGAGTCGCGAAGCGAAATGGCTGGACGCGGAGCAAATCTGCTCGACGTGGTTCCCCGGCGGACCAGGGAATTCCGGGACGAGGAAAACGGCACGGTGACCGTGTTGATTCCCCGCTTCGGCGACGGCCGGGTGGCGAGCGTTCTCGAGAAGATCTTGCGGAGCGCGCCGATCACGCTCCACCTCGACGAAATGGGAACGGCGGTCTGGCGGCTCTGCGACGGCCGGCGTTCCGTGTACGAAATCGGGGGTCGTCTCGAAGCGCAGTTCAGTGATCGGATCGATCCGGTTTACGAGAGACTGGGAGCGTTCCTTCACCAGATGAGAAGAGCGGGCATCATCGATTGGCGAACATGAGACGGCGCGGCGGAGAAAATCGCGCGAACCAGAACAGGAGGTCGGTATGGATCGAGACGTTCTACAGCGGCTGACGAAAACGATCGATGGATACGCAAACGAAGTCGTCCGGCTTCAAACCGACCTCTGCAAGCTCCCCGCGCTCGGGCCGGAGAGCGAAGGTGTGGGCGAGGAGAAGAAAGCGGAGTTCTTGTCGTCCTACCTCGGGACTATCGGCTTCGAAGATATCAGCCGGTGCGACGCTCCGGACAAGCGCGTGCCGTGCGGGTACCGGCCGAATCTCGCCGCGGTTCTCCCGGGGAAGCCCGGCGCGTCGCGGTTGTGGGTCATGACCCATATGGACGTCGTGCCGCCCGGCGATCTCAAGATGTGGTCGGGCGATCCGTGGATCGTCCGCGTGCAGGGGGACAAGATCATCGGACGGGGGTGCGAGGACAACCAGCAGGGGATGATCTCTTCGATCCTGGCGGCGAAGGCGTTCCACGAGACGGGCATCGCGCCCAATCTTTCCTACGGGCTGATCCTGGTTTCAGACGAGGAGACGGGGAGCAAGTACGGAGTCGGCCACGTCGTGAAGAACCGCAAGGATCTCTTCAAAAAGAGCGATCTCATCATCATCCCCGACGCGGGAAACCCCAAGGGGACGATGCTCGAAGTCGCCGAAAAAAGCATCGTCTGGATCAAGTTTCACACAAGAGGAAAGCAAACGCACGGCTCGACGCCGGACAAAGGCGCCAACGCGCACAGAGCCTCGTGCTACATGGTGAGCCGTCTCGAGACGCTCCACAAAAAGTTCGGCAAGAAGAATCCCATATTCGATCCGCCGATGTCGACGTTCGAACCGACGAAGAAAGAGGCCAACGTTCCCAACATAAACACGATTCCCGGAGAGGACGTTGTATATTTCGACTGCCGGGTCCTCCCCCACTACAAGCTCGACGACGTCATGAGCGTCGTCACTCAAATCGTGAGGGAGACGGAGAAACGCTACGGAGTGAAGATCAAGGTCACCTATCCGCAGAAGCAGGCCGCGGCACCGCCAACGCCCATCGATGCGCCTGTCGTCAAAGCGATCACGGCTGCGATGAAGGATCTTCGCAAACGGACGCCGAAACCCATGGGGATCGGCGGCGGCACGGTTGCGAAGTTCTTCCGCGATAGGGGTTTCGCATGCGCCGTGTGGGGCACGCAGGACGAGGTGGCGCATTCACCCGACGAGTACGCGAAGCTCTCGGCGACGATCGCCGACGCGAAGGTCTTCGCACACATCGCCATGCAGGAATGGTAGCGGCCGACGTTCGTCAGGATAGACCGGGTTATTCAACGGGGGATGCGCAGGGTTCGACGCGCGGTTGGGATCGGCGTAGGACGAACCACGACGTGTTCTGGCGTTCTACGTCGCTCGATTTTGGCGCGGAGGGCACTGCGCATCCCCCGCGCACAGCACAATGAAACTTCGAATGGTCTTCAGCGATGCCGAAGGGCGGCTGTACGACCATCCCGAACTTCTCGCCGCGGGGAGGGATGGGCCGCGCGATGTGGCCTTGTCGAAGGACGATGTCATACCGGTCCCGCGGGGAAGCGATTTGATGATGCTCGCCGGCCGGCGGCCGGTCGGCATCGACCCGGTGACGCACGAGCGAGAGGTTCTCGCGACGTGGGAAGGCCAGGCGGTCAACGCGGCCGCGGTTTTCATGGCGCCGGCGTACACGCAGGGTCACCGGGCGGCGTACGTCGCCGAGCGGGATGCACCCGTTCTTCCGCTCTTCGCCTACACCGCGCTCGCTTACGCCGACGGCGGCTTCTACGCGGCGGGTGTACGGGTGGATGCCGATCGGCGGCACGATCCTTGGCGGTTCCGCCGATCCGAAGTCGAGCGCAAGGTCGTGGATGCGCTCCGTGAACTTCCGACAAACCGGGTTGTTCAGCAGTTGAAGACATGCGCGCTGGTCTACAACTGCCGCAACGCTCAGAATTTTTTTCTCGGACGCCACGAGGCGCCGCTTCCGACGAGTGTGGCGTGCAATTCGAGGTGCGTGGGATGTCTCTCGCTCCAGGAGGATGGGGGATTCAAGGCGGCCCACGACCGTCTCGGGGAGCCGCCTTCCTCCGAGGAAATCGCTGAAGTCGCCGTGAGGCACATCGAAAGGGCGAAGCGGGCGGTGGTGAGCTTCGGGCAGGGCTGCGAGGGCGAGCCGCTCTTGAATGGCGAGCTCCTCTGCCGCGCCGTTCGCTCGATAAGGGGCAGGACGAACCGGGGAACGATCAACCTCAACACGAACGGCAGCCGCCCGGCGGTCGTGGGCGAACTCGTCGATTCGGGACTCGACAGCATCCGCGTGAGCCTCAATTCCCTCAGCGAGGAGGCGTACAACGCGTATTATCGGCCGAAGGGATACAGCCTCGGCGACGTGATCGACACGGTCCGCACCTGCCGCAGAAGAGGCGTGCACGTGTCGTTGAATCTCCTCTATTTTCCGGGGTTCACCGACACTCCGAGTGAAATCGAAGTCCTTGCCGCGTTCATCGCAAAAGAGGGCGTCGATCTCGTGCAGATGCGGAACCTCAACATCGATCCAGAACTCTGCATCCGGTCGCTTCCCGAGGGCGCGGAGAGACAAGGAATTGGCGTTAGAGAATTCATCAAAGACTTAAAGAAAAAAGTTAGACACAGATTTCACTGAT
>CAZYCB010000441.1:0-3471 GCA_964645735.1 uncultured bacterium
CCTCGAGGGATATCTCTTTCCGGATACGTATCTCATACCGTGGGGCACGACGCCTCAGGGGATCGCGGGGATGATGAAGGCGAGGCTCGATGAGATTCTCGCCGCAGGGATGAACGAGCGCGCCGAGCGAATCGGGATGACGCAGCACGAAGTGCTCACACTCGCTTCGATCATTCAGGCGGAGGGCCGGCTCCCCGAAGAACTGGCGCTCGTCTCCGCCGTGTATCACAACCGGCTCGAAGTCGGCATGAAGCTCGAAGCGGATCCGACGGTCGCGTACGCGATGGGCGGTTACAAGGGAAGACTCTACTACAAGGATCTCGAAGTGGATTCGCCGTACAACACGTACGTGCACGCCGAACTCCCGCCGGGACCGATTTGCGCTCCGGGAAAGGCCGCGATCCTCGCGGCTCTCTATCCCGACACGACGTGCAACGCCCTTTATTTTGTTGCAAAGGGCGACGGCGGGCATATATTCTCCATGACCCTCAAGGACCACCTCGCCGCGGTTCAGGCGGTGAAAAGGGCGAGGATGACGACGGATTGAACGGGATCCGGGGTGGAGAGTGAGCCGATGATCGAAGTCGACGCATTGACGGGGGAGACCAGGACCGCGTTCGAGAACCTGCGGTCCGTTCTCGCGGAGTACGACTCGGTGGTCGTCGCGTTCTCCGGCGGCATCGACTCCGCCCTTCTCGCTTACGTGGCCCACGAGGTTCTCGGCGACCGCATGATCGCCGTCGTTGCCGCGTCGCCGTCGCTCGCCGGATCCGACGAGGAAGACGCGTTCGCGTTCCTTAACGCGCACGGAATTCCCTTCGAGCGAGTCGTAACGGACGAGCTCGACAATAGAGCGTACAGAGAAAACAACCCGGATCGGTGTTATCACTGCAAGTCGGAATTGTTCGCCAGACTCCAGAAGTTCGCGGCATTGCGAAAATACGAGCATGTCGCATACGGCGCTAACGCCGACGATGAGCGCGATTACAGGCCGGGCATGACGGCGGCCAAGGAGAAAAGCGTTGTTGCGCCCCTCATCGATGCCGGGCTATGCAAACGTTCGATAAGGGATCTGGCGAAAGCGCTCGGTCTAGAGCTGTGGGACAAGCCTTCATCCCCGTGTCTGGCGTCCCGCATACCGTACCTCCAGGAAGTGACGCGTGAGAAGCTCGCGCAGATCGAAAAAGCCGAACGAGTATTGAGAGAGAACGGGTTCAGGGTTTGTCGAGTTCGCCACCACGGCGACATCGGCCGCATCGAGATCCCCGCGGACGACGTATCGCGAATTCTCGAACCGGACGTGTGGACTGCCGTCGTGCGCGGAGTGAAGGACGCCGGGTTCCGGTACGTCGCGCTGGATTTGGAGGGGTTCAGAACGGGCAGGTTCAACGAAACGCTTGGCGAGGAGTAGAGGAATGGACAGGGTAAAGCCGTTTGGATTCAAATGGAAGATCTTCGTCGCGGGGATGGCTTCGATCGTTCTGGGCTACGTGATGCTCGCCCTGGGCGACATCTCCATCTCCCCGATTCTTCTGGTCGTCGGATACTGCGTTCTTATTCCGTTGTCTTTGCTATAGTTGCCAACGTTCGCTCGGGGGCGAATAGCTCAGCGGGAGAGCGCCTGCCTTACAAGCAGGAGGTCACAGGTTCAATCCCTGTTTCGCCCACCACCCCCTCCTCGCCCGCACCCCGGGACTCATCCCTCGTTCCCGCCCGTCCGGCGGGCACAAAACGCGTGTCTCGAAAGACATGGGACGAACATTCCGAGTTGACAACTGGGGCCCTTCCGTGGTACAATTCTGGGCGTCGAGTAAGGCTTCACCACCACTGGTGGAAGGATTGTTCCTCCCCTGGCTTCTTTCCATGGGTGGAGTGCCACCCAGTTCGTGCGTGTTCATTCCGAACTTTTTGGAGGTGTAACGAATGTCCAAGGTTGTTTTTTTTGCAGCCTCACTGCTCTTAGTAGCGGGAGTCGCCTTCGCGGGGATTATCAATCCTTGCGGTTCGCCGGTGGTCATGAACGGCACCGGGACTCCATTTTGTTACTTCGCGTGCCCCCAGGGTGATACCGGCACGATCCAGACCGCCGGTTTCAAGCTTGCGTTCACGATCAACGACGGGTCCGGCAACCCGATCCCGGCCGTTTCGGGCGTTGACTTCTGGCTCGTCGATTGCGATGCCACGAAGGACATGGCGCTCTGCGCGGGATCTGCTTCGTCGAACGCCGACTCGTCGACGAACTCGGCTGGCAAGACGACGATGAGCTTGACGACGCTGGCCGTTGGCGGCTGCGTTACAGGTCTCTCGCCGGTCGTCCAGGGCATCGTGCTCCAGCAGCCGGGCACGGTTCCGTGCAACACACCAGTCTATTGCTACTTGGTGAAGGTACGGAGCTGCGACCTGAACGGGGACCTTCTGATGAACTCTCAGGACGTTGGAATCTTCTCGACCAAGTACCCGCCGACGGGTACGTATGACACATGCTCGGACTTTGATTGCAACCTGGTCATCAACTCTCAGGACCTCGCCAGGTTTGCGTTCCACTACGGTCCGCCGCAGCACAAGTGCCAATAGCGAACCGAGCGGAGGTTACGCCGCGTCAACAGCGGACTCCTGTGGTGGTTGCGCGTCGTAGGTTAGCATCGAACGAACAAGGAGTTTGAAGATGAGAATTGCAACATTGGTTTGTGCTCTATTGATAGTCACAGCGGTGGCTGTCAGCGCGCAAACTCCGTACATCGCGGTCTACTTCAATTCCGGCTTCTCGCAGGAGGCGAAGGACTGTCCGGGCGTGGGTGTCCTCGACATCTGGTACGTCGCGGCGGTGAACTTCAACCTGTTCCTGACTGGAGCGGACTTCAAGATCGAGTATCCGGCGGCCGTTACGTGGCTGGCGGATCTGCAGGTATGGACAGTCTACCAGGGGACGACCCCGTTGGGTTACTCCGTCGGGTTCCCGATTCCGCAGAACGGGTACAGCCCCATAGACTTGGTTCACCCCATGGTCACCTGGAACTGCGCCGATTGCGTGACTCCATGGACCAACAATCAGATCAAGGTAGTCGCGAACCCCGCGACGGGATTCCTCGGTGGGGTCGACTATCCAGCATTTAATCTGGTTCCCAGCGCCGGTCTGACGGCGTTGATTTGCCCGCTGCCGATTCCAACGGAGCAAACCACGTGGGGCCAGGTTAAGGCCGTTTACGGCGAATAGGACGTTGGCGAGGAGCTGGATGAACCCCAGGGGGTTCATCTAATGCCCATCGGCGGTTCATCCAGCATTCCCCACGTTTGCGAAGACGGGACTCGGGGGACGTTCCCGGGAATCGTCTTCCAGCTGAGCTGAAGGGGCGGAAAGCAGCCGGTTCGACACGGCTCTCGACGTTCCGAGTAGATTAAAGCGTTGAGTGCTGGACCTCGCGTCAGCACCGAATGGGTGATCCGATCACCAGTCTCGCAAAGGAGATGAGA
>CAZYCB010000442.1:0-3636 GCA_964645735.1 uncultured bacterium
CCGACCTGGTGCATCACCTTGGGGATCTCCGACGTCGGCATCCGCGTCCCCTTCCCCGCGGCGAGTATGACGGCTGCCCTTTTCAATGTGTGCGACCCCTTAGTGGATAGCGTTCTCTGTCGTCGAGACCGGACACGCTGAATCCCCGAGCGTCCCCGTTCAAAAGAGCACCGATTCTGCGACACTGCCGTCGTCTCCGACGTCGAGGACAATGTTGTCGATAAGACGCGTCGACCCCACGTGGGCGGCGACGGCGAGCATCATCTTGCCCCGGACCCGGTCCAGGCGCGAGAGATCGTCCGCCTTCACCAGCTCGATGTATTCGATCTCCGGTACCCCGTGGGTCTCCATGTGCCGCCGAACATCGCCGGTCACGCGAGAGGGATCCCTCTCGCCCCGGACCACCAGATCCTTTCCATGGAGAAGCGAGCGGTAGATCCACGGTGCGAGATTCCTCTCCGCCGCGGAGAGGTAGCTGTTTCTCGAGCTGCGGGCAAGACCGTCGTTTTCCCTCGCTGTCGGCGAAAGCACCACGTTCACAGGGAGATCGAGCTGCTTGACCATCTCACGGATCACGACGGCCTGCTGCGCGTCCTTCTGGCCGAAGACGGCCGAGTCCGGCTGAACGATGTCCAACAGCTTGAGCACGACCGTCGCGACACCCCGGAAATGCCCGGGGCGCGATCTCCCGCAGAGCGGTTCGGAAAATCGCTCCACCTCCACCCATACCTCCTGCTTCGCGCGGTACATCTCATGGGTATCGGGGACGAAGACGGCGCCCACGCCCCATTTCTCGCACAGAGAGAGGTCTTTCTCGACTGGCCTCGGGTACTTGGAGAAATCTTCTTTAGGTCCGAACTGTGTCGGGTTGACGAATATCGACACGATGACGTGATCGCCGATTCTCCTCGCCACGTCGACACACGACCCGTGCCCGTCGTGCAGCGCGCCCATAGTCGGTACGAGCGCAACCGTCCGGCCGGCGGCCTTTTGCCGGCAAACGTGATCCCTGATCTCGGCGATGGTGTCGAACCGTTCCACGGACTCACCCGGACTCGCTCAGGAGTAGCTCTGCTCGCGCGACGGGAACTTGCCTTCTTTGACGTCGCTGATGTACTCGGAGAACGCCTTCGCCATCAGCTTCCCTGCCTCGCCGTAGCGCTTGATGAATTTCGGCGAGAAATCTTCCATCATTCCCAGCATGTCGTTGACCACGAGAACCTGTCCGTCGCAGTGCGCCCCCGCGCCGATACCGATCGTGGGGATCTTCACGGACTCGGTGATCCTCTTCGCGAGCGGCCATGGTATCCCCTCGAGAACGATGCTGAAACATCCCGCTTCCTCGAGAAAACCCGCCTCCTCTACGAGCCGATCGGCCGCCTCGGGGGCTTTCCCCTGAACCTTGTACCCGCCGAAGCGGTGTAGGGATTGCGGCGTGAGGCCGAGATGTCCCATCACGGGGATGTCGGCATCGAGGATCGCCCTTATCACGGCGGCCATGCGGCGCCCGCCCTCGAGCTTGACGCCTTCGGCCCCGCCTTCCTTCACGAGCCGCCCCGCGTTCCTCACGGCGTCCTCCACGCTCGCCTGATAGCTCATGAACGGAAGGTCTCCGACGACCATCGCCCGAGGTTTCGCGCGGCTGACCGCCTTGATGTGGTGGACGACCTCGTCGACCGTCACGGGAAGGGTGTTTTCGTATCCCAGCACGACCATCCCCACGCTGTCCCCGACGAGTATGACCTCCACACCCGCCCTGTCCTCGATCACCGCCGTCTGGTAATCATACGCCGTGAGCATCACGATCTTCTCTCCCCTGCGCTTCATGTCGAGGAGCGTGGGGATCGTTATCTTGTCTCGCCCGGTCATCGTGCCTCCCAGGAGGGAACGTAGAACTCCGTTCCCACGACGGGTTCCGAAATGCGCTTGGCCAAATCTCGGAAGTGTCTCTCGTCGTTGACGAAATCCATCGAGTCGGTATTGACGACGAGAAGCGGCGTCTCATCGTAGTTGAAGAAATAGTGATTGAACGCTTCGTTCAGCGTCTCGAGATAGTCCCTGGATACGCCTCTTTCCACGGGGCGGCCCCTTCGCTGGATCCGCGCGTAGAGGACTTCACTCCGGGCCTGGAGATAGATCACGAGGTCCGGGCGTATAACCCGTTCTTCGAGTTCCTGCGCGATGCGGTTGTAGATCCCGAGCTCGTCGTCGCTCAGGTTGACGTGTGCGAAGATCTTGTCCCTGGCAAAGAGGTAATCGATGATCGTGAGGTCGTCGAAAAGTTCCTTTTGAACGAGGGCGATCTGCTGTCTGTACCGGTTGAGAAGAAACACGAGCTGGGTCTGAAAACGGAACACACCCATATCCTCGTAGAAGCGCTCGAGAAAGGGGTTGTCCTCTATCTTTTCCTCGACCAGCCGGGCGCCGAAGTGCCGGGCAAGCATCCTCGAGAGGGACGTCTTGCCCACGCCGATGTTGCCTTCGACGGCAATCACGGAGACGCCGTTTCCCAGGAGGCTTCGTTTCCACTCGGAGTAGGTCATCTCTCGTTCACGCGCGCCGTCTCACGCGAGGATCGTTTTTCTCGTGCTTACCTTGACGACCCGCTGATCCCCGGAAAGCGACAAAATGAGATCGTCGATACAGCGGCCCGTCGCCGGACACGTGAAATGCGGGGCGATTTCCTCCAGCGGAACGAGCACGAACGCTCGATCCCGGTACGCGGGGTGCGGCACAGTCAGTGCCTCGCTTCGAATGATGGAGTCCCCCAGCGCCACGATGTCGATGTCGAGCTCTCGCGGTTCGCCGTGCCCGCTCCTCCGGCCCATCCGCATCTCTATCGCCTGTAACCGCTTTAGCAAATCCCCCGCGCAAAGTAAAGGTTCAAATTCCACGACGGCGTTGATGAAAAAACCCATGGGAGCGCACCCGATGGGTTCGGTCTCGTAGAGGGAACTGATTCGTGCACGGCGGCCCACGCCGAGCTCCTCGAGGAGCCGCGGAACGCCGAGAACGGAAATCTCCCTCTCTCCGACATTCGAGCCGACGCTCAGGTAGGCGGGGCTTGAGCTCAGATCTGGGCCTCTCTCGTCAGACACACCTCGACGTAGGACATGCTGTTCGGGAACGGCAGATTGACTTTGCGAAGGTAGATGGTGACTCGCGACACGGGGAAGTTTTCGAGAAGTGCGTAGCAGATGTCTTCACCCAGCGTTTCCAGCAACCGGTGTTTCCGTCCCGACACGATTTCGAACACCTTGGCGTAGACCGCCTCGTAGTTGATCGTATCTTTCAATGAATCGCTCTGACACGCCGCCCGGAGGTCCGCGTAGAGTTCGATATCGAGCTCGATCTTCTGCCCCACCTCCCTCTCCGCCGGTGACACGCCGTAGTGGCCGAAAACCGTCATCCCTTTCAAACGGATAATATCGCTCACGAATGTCTCCTGTTGATGACCGTCGAACCGGGGGCCTCGCGCAGATACACGCCGAACAGGGCGCGAGTGATGCGGCAGTTCTTGATCGTCGCGCGAGGCGCGGCGACGTGGATGCCCGACGTGTCGCGGCCTAGGTCGCCGCGGCCCAGTCCGTCGACGTCGAAGCCGTCCACGGTCACGTCGGCCGCGCGGATCCGGAT
>CAZYCB010000443.1:0-2351 GCA_964645735.1 uncultured bacterium
TCCCATGGCCATCCAGCGTCCGGCGCTCGGCGACATCTACTACTACTCCATGGCGATCGTCATCATGGGCGGACTTTTCGTATCGACGTTTCTCACCTCGATACTGCTGCCGACGACCACGACCCTCGTCGAGGATTCCTCGGTCGTTGCGGGACGCGTGGTACGCGCGATCGGCGGGAAGCTCCGACGATTGAGGGTCGTGCTTCGCCCGCGCCGCGTGATGAACGGGGGAAAATAGGTCTCGCCTTCCCGCTTTTTTTCGTTTTTCTCCGCGGGCTCCGCCCGGCGTATTTACTTTTCCCCTTACGTGGTATACGTTTAGGAGCGCTGCTGGTACGGATTGTGCTCAGCTCACCCGTATCCGTCCACGCGCGCAGTTCGAGAAAAACAATGAGTACGTCGCCCAATACCAACACGTTCGCAAGCCATCTGATCAGAAGCCCCGAAGAACTCGACGGCCTGAAAGAGGCGTGGCGGACGCTTTCTGCTTCGGCGCGTCTTCCGATGCAGGAATTCGGTTGGGTCCAGGCGTGCGCGGAGGCTCTCCTCGCGCGCCATGAACTCTATGGTGTGGTTGTGACGGATGCGAACGGGCCCGTTGCGATCGCGCCCCTCGTCAAGCCGCGCAAAGGCCCTTTTCGTTTGGGGCTCCTGGGCGTCGACGAACTCTCAGAGCCGATGGATTTCCTCTACACGAACGAAGCGGCCCTTGCGGCGCTAGCGGGCACGTTGGCGCGATCGCGCTTTCCCCTCGATCTCAAACGGGTTCCGGCCGACTCACCGACGGTCGCCGCGCTCGAACAGGCATGCCGCGGCCGCACGCCGCTCGTCCGCCGCCCCGGGAACCCCTACCCGAGGATCCTCCTCGATGCCGGGTGGACGGACCCCGAACAGCAGTTGAGTTCGAGCCGGCGGTCGCTTCTTCGCCGCATGCGGCGGCGAGCCGAACAAACAGGGACGGTGACGTGGGAGGTATCGACACCGGCGCCTTCGAACCTCGCTGCGATGCTCGACGAAGCGTTTCGCGTGGAAGCGGCATCGTGGAAAGGACGCGACGGTTCCGCGGTCGCCAGGAACCCGGTCAAGCGCAAGTTCTTCGAGACATACGCGGCCTTGGCGTGCGGCGAAGGTCTTCTCCGTTTGTGTTTCCTTCGAATCGGCGGACGGCCCGCGGCCATGCAGATCGCAGTCGAGTCCAAAGGGGGGTTCTGGCTTTTCAAGATAGGCTACGACGAGGAATTCGCATCGTGTTCGCCCGGGTCGCTCCTCATCGAGGAAACGGTTCGATACGCGGCGGTGCGGGGCCTCGCGTCGTACGAATTCCTGGGTTCGGTGGAGGAATGGACGCGGATGTGGACTGAAGACCAATGCGAATGCGTGTCGTTGAGGTCGTATCCGATGGGAATCGACGGGGCGGCAGCGTTCGTATCGGACACGGCGCGTTTTGCTGCGGTTCGAGTTGGCCGTCTGATTCGTGGAAAGGCGGCACGGCCATGATCCGCGGAGCGAAGAACGCCGTCTGGGTCGTGTGGGCCGCCGTGGCGAAACGAACGGCTCGCGCCTACATCCCTGGGCCGTCGATCGATGACGCGCTCCGCGTGTGTCATTGGCTGTCGGATCAGGCGCTCGCCAGTACGATCGCGTTCTGGGACGGGCCGGAGAACACGCCCCCGGATATCGCGGAGCGGTACCTTGCAGGCGTCGATCGAATCGCCGGAGAAAAACTCGACAGCTACCTCTCTATCAAAGTTCCTTCGATCCGCTACGACTGGGATCTCCTTGCGAAAGTCGTCGACCGAGGACGAGAGAGTGATATCCGTGTGCATTTCGATGCGCTCGGTCCCGAGACAGCGGACGAGACGTTCGCCCTCATCGAGAAGGCGGTCGGCCGCCATTCCCGCCTGGGATGCACGCTCCCGAGCCGCTGGGTTCGAAGCGTCGACGACGCGGAACGCGCGGTCCGCATGAAATTGGGCGTCCGCGTCGTCAAAGGCCAGTGGGCCGATCCCGATCAGCCGAAGCTCGACGCACGCGCGAACTACCTCGCGATCATCGACCGCCTCGCCGGACGAGTGCCGCGCGTGGCGGTCGCCACGCACGATGTTCCCCTCATGCGGGAATGCGTGAAAAGACTTCGCGCCGCGAATACGACCTGCGAAGTCGAGCTTCTCTTCGGGCTTCCGGTCCGCCCCGGCATACGCGTCGCGCGGGAGATGGGTGTGCCCGCCCGGCTCTACGTTCCCTACGGCGAGGCGTATCTGCCGTACACCCTCTCGCAGGTCCGAGAGCGTCCCATCGTTTTCTGGTGGATCGTGAGAGATACGCTCCTCGCGCGCGCACTCTTCGTGCCC
>CAZYCB010000444.1:0-5607 GCA_964645735.1 uncultured bacterium
GTCCCAGGTTCGAGTCCTGGGGGGCCCCCCCGGAACGAGATCCCCTTCCCAATGGAAGGGGCTTTTTGTTCGGGCGCTCGCCTCGTGGGCGGCTTTCGCTCGCGCAGGCTGAGCGCACGTTTTTTGCGACCTGCCTGATCCGGCATCTGTGGACACGTTGCCGCGTTTCTGAGGCGCCAGGCCGCGTTCCGGAAGCGCGTGGTATAATGTGACTACGAAGCGTTCCTCCCCGTCGCCGGGTCGCCGGCGACGCGACGCTCGACAGTCGGCGTTGCCGTTGTCTATTCCGAGGGAGGTCCGCCATGCCCCGCTCATCTCTGTCCGGTCTCTCCGACCGGGAACTCCTCGCCCGCATGAAAGCTCTCGTCGAAAAAGAACGCGCCACCACGCTCGAGATCCTCGTCCACCTGAACGAGGTCGAACGGCGGCGGCTGCATCTCAAGCTCGGGTATCCGTCGCTCTTCGAGTACGGCACGCGGCACTTGGGCTATTCGAGTTCGGCCGCCGGGAGACGGATCCACGCCGCCCGGTGCGTCCGGGACTTCCCCGAGGTCTACGGACTTCTGGAGAAGAACGAGGTTACTCTCAGCTCGGTTTCGCTCGTAGCCTCGATCCTCACGGAAGCCAACAAAGAAGATCTTCTTTCGAGTATCCGTCACAAGTCACAGAAGGACGTCGAGGCGATTGTTGCGGACTACCGGCCGCCGCTTTCTTTCAGGGACCGAGCGAGACCCGTGTGCGTCGCGGTTCCGCAATCGTCACTCGAGGTGTCCGTCGGCGTGCGAACATACGCGCCCGATCACTCCCGTAGCGGGAGTGAAATTTCACCCAGCCCGCAGCGGCCCGCGCCGACAGCGGGGCAACCCGCGGCTCCGGCATCACCCACACCGCCCCGGACCGAACGACGACTTCTCGTTCAATTTCTCGCAAGCGAGGCGTTCATGAAGAAATTCGAAGAGGCTCGGGCGCTTCTCTCGAACAAGACGGGCGGCACTTCATACGAAGCCGTCCTCGAGATGGCGCTCGACGAGTTTCTCGCGCGCCGCAGTCACGAGAGTAAGAAGCAGCGGCGCGACAGGCGCAAGCATGCTCGGCCGTTCCGGAAAGGAACGACGAAGCGCGTGGCGCCATCTGAAGCGCGCGACGACCGGGCGCCCTCCGGTGTCAATTGCTCCGAGGAGCCGCGGACGGGGTCACGGCAGTCCATCGAGCGGCGCGGACCGCTGGGCGCGGCGTGCGATCCCGCACTGAAAGAGCGGACGCGGGCAACCGCCCCTTGACGGCGCCTCAGCGCAAGGTCTATAGTGAAAAACCCGGTCGCTTTTGTCGGCCGGAAGGGGTCGCGGATTCTGAGCCGTTGGAAAGGGCAAGGCATGCGAGACGAACACAAAAGCGGGAATCGATGCGGCGCACGACCCTCGGCCGCCGTGCGCGTGGCACTTGCGGGCTTCTCCCAACCAGAGGAGCTCGTTTTTTTTGGGGGGGGCGTAACACCATGACGGACATGAGGCGAGAGATCCATCTTCTCATCACGATCGCGAAGCTGGACGCCGAGCTGAGCGCCTGCCGGAACGAATCGGGGCAGCTCCCCGCGAGGATGGAGAAGATCACGAGGAGCCTGACGGCGCTCGACAAAGCCGTCGGCGAAGCAGGCGCGCACCTGGAGTCGATCAAGAAAGAGAAGCGCATTCTCGAACAGAAGATCCAGGACAGTACGGAGAAGGTCAAGAAGCTCAAAGTCCAGCTGATGGAAATCAAGACGAACAAGGAATATCAGGCGATGATCAGCGAAATCGGCCACATGGAAAAAGAAGTCGATGAAAACGAGGAGCGGCTTCTCATGCTGATGGACGAGCTGGACCAGCAGGGTGTTGAGACCGGCGGCTTCACGAAACAGAAGGACGAGGAAAAGCAGCAGCTGTCAGGGGAGAAGGTCGAACTCGAAACCCGTCTCTCGCATCTCCAGGAAGAGATGAAGCGTCTGGAGGGCGAAAAACCGAAGATACTGGCGGAACTCGATCCGCAAATCAAGAAGCGCTACGACCGCATTCTCGCGAAGCTCCACGATTTCGCGGTAACCCACGTCTTCGACGATATCTGCCAGGGGTGCCACAGCCGCATCCCCCCGCAAGCGGCGTTGGAGGTGAAGAAAAACGACCAAATCATCGCATGCCAAGCCTGCGGACGAATTCTCGTCCACTATCCAACGTGAGTTGAAGGACCCCGCCGTCGCGCGGAAGATCGCGAAGGCGATCGAAGCTCTCGAACACGGGCAGACTCTGGATAGAGCCGCCGTGTACGCGGCTATCGAAAAGCGCGTCCTCGTTCGCATCCTCGGCGCGTTGCGGAACCACGCCGGCCAGCTCGCCCTCGCCGGAGAGAAGACCCCGCGTTCGCGGAAGCCTTCCAAGAGGGCGGCGCGATTGGCGCTCATCGCGTACTCCGACGGGGCGTCGAGAGGCAACCCGGGAAGGGCGGCGTGCGCGGTGGTTCTCTTTGACGAGAAGCAGGAAGAGGTTCTCAGGCGCTCGAAGCCGCTTGGCGTGACCACGAACAACGTCGCAGAGTACGAAGGCGTTCTTCTGGCGCTGGATCTCGCGCGGACTCTGGGAGCGAGCGACGTAGAGGTCCGTCTCGACAGCGAACTCGTCGTGAGACAGCTGAACGGCCGTTACAAGGTCAAGCATCCGGCGCTGAAGCCCCTCTTCGAGCGGACGCGCGAGATGATGGCTGAGTTCGACCAGGTCGCTATTTTGCACGTGCCGCGTGACGAAAACGTGCTGGCCGACGAGTTGGCCAACGACGAACTCGACGGGAGGGGGCAGGATCCGTAGAGAAGGGCGAAGCGCGCGAGACCTGATGCCCGCGCCGGCGGCGGGCTGGTGGCAGGAGACGAGCGCGCCGACTTGCACTCGAACCGGGTCGGGATTATGATAGAATGACAGACACGGGGTCGAGGAGGACAGACGATCGCGGGCGCCCCAACGGGCGTCCGAGGAAAGTCCGAGCTCCACGGGGCAGGGTGCTGGGTAACACCCAGTGGAAGCGATTCCAAGGAAAGTGCCACAGAAAAAACACCGCCAAACCCGCGAGCGATCGCGGACGGCAAGGGTGAAAAGGTGAGGTAAGAGCTCACCAGTGCCGCCGGCGACGACGGCAGCTTGGTAAACCCCATCCGCAGTAAGACCAAATAGAAGGGGAGAAGCCGCCCCGCTTCATTTGACCCTCGGGTTGGTCGCACGAGGTGTCCGGCAACGGACATCCCAGATAAATGACCGTCACCCCGCATCGGGGAACAGAACTCGGCTTACGGACTGCTCGACCCCGCTCTCCGCACGCCGGGCGCGGCTGACGGGGGCAACGCCCTCGCGGCGGTCGGGCATCCGTCTCGACACGCCACCGCGCCAGAACGCTTCGCGACCGGCAGCTGATCTCTTCGACGGATTACCGATATCGTGTCCAGCACACTCAACAAATACGTCTGGGAACAAAACGGCCTTCCGGACGCCGCTCTCGTCCGCAGTTTGGGCCAGTCCCTCGACGTTCCGCGCGCCGGTGCGCGGCTGCTGGCCTCGCGTTCGTTCACCGTGGAAACGGCGCGGCCGTATCTCTACGCCGGCGAAACAAAGCCGCACGACCCCTTCCTTTTCGAACACATGTCGCGTGCCGTGGAATGCCTTGCCAACGCCGTTGCAAAGAAGAAACGGATTCTGATCCACGGGGACTACGACGTGGACGGGATATGCGGGACGGCGATTTTGTACCGCTATCTCCACGGTCTCGTGCCCCACGTGTTTCGTTTCCTTCCCGACCGCAGGAAGGATGGTTACGGCATCGCGGAACGATCCGTCCAGTGGGCGACGGAGAACCACGTCGGGCTCTTCATCGGCGTGGACTGCGGCACATCCGACGGAGAGCTCGTCGCGAGAATGGAGTCCGCCGGCATCGACGTCGTGATCTGCGATCACCACGAGTTTCCCATCGACCGCGAGGCGAAGGGGGTCATCCTCAATCCGATACGCGACGGAGAGAGCTATCCATTCGCTGGACTCTGCGGCACAGGTGTGGCGTTCAAGTTCCTTCAAGCCGCCGAAGCCAGCGGAGTGAAGGGGGCGGTGCCTTGCGAGAGCCTTCTCGACTTTCTTGCCTTGGCCACGGTGGGCGATGTCGCGCCGCTCGTCGATGAGAACCGCGATTTCGTCCGCGAGGGCCTCGTCACCATGAACGCCGCCCGGCGGCCTTCGCTGGCCGCGCTCGCGGCATCCGCGGGGTTCGATCGGCCGGAGCTCACCTCGTTCCACATCGGGTACATTCTCGCCCCTCGTCTGAACGCGCCGGGCAGGATCTCCAATCCGAAACCCGCGCTCGAGCTTCTCTGCGAGGACGACCCGCGCAGGGCCTTCGAGCTCGCCGCCGTGCTGGAAGAGGAGAACAAGCGGAGGAAGCTCCTCACGGAGAAGGTGAAGAACGAGGTGATGGAGAAGATCGGCTCGCTGCCGGATCGCGACCGGAGGGGCGGCTTCGTTCTCGTCGGAGAGCACTGGAACGAAGGCGTGCTGGGGATTGCGGCGGCGAGAGTCGTAGACGAATTCGGCAGACCGGCGGTCCTCATCAGTCTCGAGGGCGAGGTGGGGAAGGGATCGGGGAGAAGCGTGCCGGGACTTCATTTGAAAGAGCAGCTCGACAAGTGCAGCGCGCATCTCCTAAGGCACGGCGGGCACGGACAGGCGGTGGGTTTCAGCGTCGATCCGGCGAATGTCGCGGCGTTCGTCCGCGATCTGTCCGCGCAGCTGGACAACGCGACCGCGGCGCTTCCGAAGAAGCCGCGTCTTCGCGTGGACGCTCACCTCTCTCTCGACGAGTGCTCTCTCGAGCTCGTCGAATTCCTCTCCAGGTGCGAACCGTTCGGACAGGGGAACCAATCGCCCGTCTGGCTCGTCGAGAACGTCGTCGTTTCTCCGGAGACCCGCTACGTGGGGAAGAAGCATTTGAAGCTCTTCCTCCAGGACAACAAGGGAATCGATGCGGAGGGAATTCTCTTCAACTGGAGCGAGCGAAAAATTCCACCGGATTCGTTGGCGGGGCTCGTGGTGGATTTGGCGGTGTCGGTGAGGAAGGGGTACTATCTCGAACGGTACTACCCGGAGATACACGTGCTGGACATCCGGGCGAGCGGAGACTAGGAGATGCGAGCCGTTGTTCAACGGGTCAAGACGGCCTCGGTCGTCGTGAACGGCGAGGAAGTGGGGGCGATTCCCCGCGGACTTCTCGTCCTCGCCGGGTTCGCGAGAACGGATAACGACGAGAATCTGCGGTGGATGGCGAGAAAGATCGCGTCTCTCCGTATCTTCAACGACGCGGAAGGCAAAATGAACATCGATCTGAAAGAAGTCGGCGGCGAGATTCTCGTCGTGTCGCAGTTCACGCTCTACGGCGACTGCCGCAAGGGGAAGCGTCCGAGCTTCGACACGAGCGCCCCCCCCGATGCGGCGGACGTCCTTTACAGGAGATTCGTGGCTATAATGAAAGAGGAGGCTCCGTGCGAGGTCCGCACGGGAGTTTTTCAGGCGCATATGGAAGTGCGCCTCGTGAACGACGGCCCGGTGA
>CAZYCB010000445.1:0-6585 GCA_964645735.1 uncultured bacterium
TTCGAGCGTCGTCGCCTGATCCGGCCGTGCGCCGTCCACGGCGGTGAACGGCGCGACGGCGAGCCCGATCAAGTTCGCGTACGTGGACTTGATCCCTAGTTCGACTTCGCGCTGCGCCGACGCCGGCAGCGCCGGCATCGAACCGATCACGGACGCGAGAACGCACACGGCAAGAATTCTGCGGAAGCTCATGGTTTTACTCTTCTTCGTAGGCAAAGCTGAAATGCACACCGAGATACTCGTCTCCGAATCCTCCCGGAAGCGCGGGCAGCGGGTTCGCTTCGACGACCGCACGCAGCGCCGCCTGGTCGAAGAGGAAGTTGCCCGATGACGCCTCGACCGCGGGAGAATCGATCGCCCCGGATCTCTTGATCCTGAAGTACACGCTGCAGTGGACCGCCGTTCCCACTCCCCCCGCAGGGCGCCAGTTCGTCGCGATCTTCCTCTTGACCGTGGCGAGGTAATAGGCGAACGGGAAATCGCCCACGTCGAGCGCCATGTCCCCCGTCGAGACACCGCCGGGCCCGGGTCCTTCACCCGTGCCCCCCCCTCCTGTCTCTCCGGAGGGAGGCGTTGGCTTGTCGATACGCGACGTGGGAACGGTCTTCTGTGAGTCACCCCTCTTTTGGGGTTTCGATTCCTTCGCCGGCGCGGTGAGTTCATCCGGCTTTTTCTCTTCGGGCTTCGCCGGCGGCGGTTGGGGAATCTCTTTCGCCGGCGCTTTCATCTCTTCCTTCAGGGGCCCGCCGCCCTGCGGGAGCGATACGAGCCGCACCGCGTACACCTCGCGCGGAACGAAACGGACCTGGCTCACGCGCACCACGCGTATGGCGATGAACCCCAGAGCCAGATGCACAGCAAGCGATAGGATGAACGCGTTTCTCATGAACAACCGCTCCCCACCAGACCCAACGACAATCGATCTGCCGCTACTGCTTCTTCGACGTGTTCGGTTTCTTCGTCTCCATCTCGGTGATCATCCCCACCTCATCGATCCCTACCTCTTTGACCTGCCCGACGACTTTCATCACGACACCGTACGGGACGTTCTGGTCGGCGCGAACGAACACGCGCTCCTCGCCGGACGTCTTCAGATTGCGCAGCGCATTCTCCAGGTCCTTGCGCTCCACTTTCGAGTCGTTGAGGTACACCTCGCCCTTTTCCGTGATCGCGAGCATCACGCCTTCCGTCTCCTTGATCACCGTCGACTTGGCTTTCGGAAGCCGAACCTTGATCCCCGCCTGTATGAACGGCGCCGTCAGCATGAAGATGATGAGGAGCACCATCATCACGTCCACGAGGTTCGTGATGTTGATGTCGGCGAGCGAGCTATACGGGGTTTTTTTCATAGGTCGTCTCTCTTTCCACGGCCGCCTGAGCGGATGGCCTCGCTCCGGAGAGCTCGATGATCCTCGAGATGAAGAGCTCGATCCCGTTTTCCTGGCGTCGAACATGGCGGAGAAGCAGGTTATACCCCACGACCGCCGGGATCGCCGCCCCCAGGCCGGCGATGGTGGCGATCAGAGCCGCCGCGATACCCGGGCCCACGACTTCGATGCTCGCCGTCCCCTGCGAGCCCATGCTCATGAAACTGTCCGTGATCCCCCAGACGGTGCCGAGAAGACCGAGGAACGGCGCGACGGAAACGGTCGTGGCGAGGTACACCAAATACTTCTCCATCTCCTCGATTTCAGCCACTGCCCTCCTTTCGAGCAGATCCTTCAACTGCATGACAGAAGTCGCGTTCTCGGCCCCCGACACCCCGTGGGCGGGCGATTTCGTTCCCTCGCGCGCGTCCAAGTGCCGTTTGGCTTCGAGGACGAGCGCCCCTTCCACCGAGGGAAGACACTGTTTGAGTGTGTCTGCCGAAAACCCAAGCCCCCTCGTGGCCACGAGGTTCTGGAGCCGCCGACCTCCCCGGCGGAGCTTCATGTAAAGCCGCGTCCGATTGTAAATAATCGCCCAGGAGATCACCGACATGAGGAACAGCGTGAAAAAAATGAGCTTGGCGAACCAGTCGCTCTCGAACACGAGGGTCGGGATCGACCGGGCCATATCGCCGAAGATCGCCGCAGAGTGGATAACCATTGCCCGCCTTTCCTAACTCTAATAATATGAAGACGTTGGTCGCGCGTCCGTCGAGTCGCTTCGTTGAGCCAGGCACACCATAGCAAAGGGCCTTTCGAGCGTCAAACCATAAGGGTTGTCGCTTTTTTTGGAAAGAGTTATAATACCACTGTGTCGCATGCCTCCCCCTGAGAACCCAAGGAGGGAACTCAATGAAATGGCTGCTAACGTTTTTCGTCGTTGCGGCCTTTCTCAATCCGCTGGCCGCAGATTGCTCAACCCATTACAAGACGACAGGATACGCCCAGCAGGGTGTGAGCGTGACGCTCCGTGATCCCATCGGGTCCGTATATAAGCCGGGCGAGGAGGTGGGGTTCTCGATCCGGACCGACACCGGTGCGTATGTCATCGTGTACGACATCGACACCGAAGGTCTTGTCCATCTGTTGTACCCCGTCGGCGGGAAGAATCTCCAGAAGTTCCTGCCCGACGAGACGTACATGCTCCCGGCGAGTCGCGAGCAGTCACTCGTTGTCGGTGGAGCTGCGGGGATCGAATTCGTGTTCGCTCTCGCGGTCGAGGATCGAGACGTCATCAACGAAGACGAGGTCCGGTTCCTCGCCGACGACGAGACGGTTCCAGAAGAGAGGCGATTCCGCATCACCGGCGACCCGATGCTCGCGGCCAACCGTATCGCGAGCCAGATCGTTCGCGGGATATCTCATCGCCCGGGGGTGACGCTGTCGTATACGTATTTCTACATCGACAAGGCGGTGGATTTCCCGAGGTACCTCTGCGAGGACTGCTACAAGAAAGGAAAAGACCCCTACGCTTCGGGGATGCCTGCGTACGTGGCCAGCGCGGACTTTCAGAACACGGAACGCCTGCTGTATCCCCTCGAGGAGGGTTTCGTTTCCGACATCGCTGTGTCGGCACAGCCGCTCGACCGCGGCGAGGATGAAACGAACGTCACGAACGTTTACGTGACGAACTATCCCCGTTGGAACGACGGATTCTACGACACGTCGTGGTGGTATCTCGACCCGTGGTACTGGGGCGGATGGTACGATCCATATCCGGGCAGCTTCTATGTCAGCTTCGGTTGGAATTGGGGATGGTCGGGATGGGGCGCCTATCACTATAACTATTTTCCCTACTACTACGGCGGACCGTACTACGCGTATTATCCGTACGGCGGTTACTATGATTGCTACCCGGACAACTGCTACCCATACGACAGCGGCGACTGGCGCTCGTTCCGCCCGGTTTCCAAGAAGGGCGACTCGGGACAGCTCCACACAGCGATGAATCGCACGGCCAGCCGGGGTGTGCGGTCCGGCCAGCCTGTGCTCAAATCCAGCGAAGGCGCCGATCACCTCCGCTACACGTCGACGGGGGCGATGTCGAATATCGGCCGCGATGCACGTTCCATCGTGAGCCGGAGCAAGAGCACGGGAGAGCCCCAGGTTATTCGCGATCGACCCACCCGTTCGAACAAGAATGACTCCCAGGGGCTCACGCGCCAAACCAGACAGGTGCAGCCCAAGAGGAGCGTCGATCGGGAGCAGAGAGTGATCACGCGGTCGTCGAAGTCCACGCGCTCGTACATCGGGAACGACAGCCGAACGAGGGCATCGAGAGGACAAGAGAGATTATCGCGCGAAGTGAACAGGAAATTCACCGACCCGCGTCGTTCGGAGGGCAGCGTGACGCCGCGGACCTCGCGATCGGGGACGGAGACCAAGGGCACGTACGTGCCGAACGTGCGGCGAGACGGCGGCGGCAAGAGCTACGCGCCCCCGCCATCGAGGAGCTCATCGCCATCGAGGAGCTCGTCACCGTCGCGGAGCTCACCGCCATCGCGGAGTTCGTCGCCGTCGCGAAGCTCATCGCGAGGCAAACACTAGAGCGCCCCGGAACGCATGAACAGGCGAGGTCCGGTCAGCTCTTCTCCGGACCCCATGAACGTGAAACGAAAAAAAAGAGGCCGATCGCTCGGCCTCTTTTTCGTGCATGTTCTTCCGCAAACGACGTCAGGACGCGCTTCTGATCGCTTCGACCTCGAGATACTTCACGCCGTCGAGTTTCTTCACGCGCGTGACGATCTCCACGTCCTGGTCCTTGGCTTTTTGGCACATCTCGCGCAGGCGTTTCGACAGGTTGTTATTGACGAGCAAATAGTTCTTGCCGTCCTTGGTCTGGAATCCAGGCCGGCAGGCATCGTTCACACCGAGGTCACAGCGGCCGCAAACGTAGTGGCCGGTAAGCGTCATCGACTCGCCCTCCCGACCCGTCACCGACTCGACGTTCGCCATCGCGGAGACTTTGCTCCCGCAGCTCTTGCCCGTCGATCCAGGACAACCCTTTCCCGACACCGCCATGGGACACGACGCCGCCGAAGCCGGCGAGCATCCGCCCGACGCGGCAGCCTTGGCGTGGGTGCCGCACGCCGCGGCGGCCTTCCCGTCACACTGGGGCGACGAAGCGGAGAGCCGTTCGGCGGCCGCAAAAACGATCGCTCCCGCGGCGACCAATCCGATGATCAGGAATATCACTTTTGTTTTCGACATGGAAACCTCCTGGAGGTGCAGCTCGATCGAACGCCATTTTCTCACAGTGGGGGAAATATGGGCAAAAAAAAGGCCCGTGTCAAGGGCCATGCGACGGGAAAGGGCGCCCGGCGGGTCAAACGCTCACGGGATCGCCCCGGGTGATGCGCCCGTCATCGACCTTGACGCGGCACGCTTCGATGAAGGGGTCGTGTTCGAAAAAGAGGATCCAGCTCTCACGAGCCGCCCGTTCGAGGATTTCGGCCTTCTCCTTCATGGCCAGCACGGGGTCCACGTCGTAGGCCATGATGTACGGGGCCGGAATGTGGGCGGCGGTGGGAATGAGGTCTCCGCAGAAGAAGAGGGCGCTCTCCTCGTCGTGAAAAAGAGGCAGATGCTGTCCCGGCGTATGCCCCTGGAACGCCAGAACGTCGAGGCCCGGCGCGAGCTCCCATCTCCCGTCGTGAAGCACCAGCGCGCCGTTTTTCTCTATGGGCTCGATGCGATCGCGGAAATAGCTCGCCCTATCCCTCGGGTTCGGGTTCAGAGCATGCTCCCATTGAGCGGTCTGAACGTGGTGCGCCGCCTTCGGAAACGCAAGCGTCCACCCGCCGCCCGACCGTACAACGGCCCCCCCGCCGTGATCGAAATGGAGATGCGTGACGATCACGTCGGTCACTTCCTCCGGCGTGATTCCCAGCTGCCCCAGTCCTTTCGCAGGACAGGTGGCGGCTTCGAACGCGTAGATCCTCTCGAATTTCTCCCCGTATCCCGACCCGGCGCCGGTATCCACGATGACCGTCTTGCCGTTCCCACGTGCGACGATCGTTCGCATCGCCATCGAGATCCGGTTCTCTTCGTCAGGAGGCGCGACTTTCGCCCACAGGTTCCGCGGGACGACGCCGAACATCGCCCCGCCGTCGAGGCGGAACATTCCCGTGATCGAGGACCGAATATGCCAGCCACCCATGTTCATGCGACACGCCAGTCATACGAGTGAAAATGCCGCGGCGGGAAGAACGGCGCGCAGTATATCACACGCGGAGTCGCGCGCCAAGCGACCAGTCGTCTTCTGATCAGTCGTCTTCGAGTATCACCGCCGTGCCGTAGGCGAGCAGCTCGGCGGCGTGCTCCATGATTTCGCTCGTGATGAACCGCACTCCGATGACACCGTTCGCTCCGAGCTTCGCCGCCTCCTCGCGGAGCCGGTCGAGAGCCTGCTCCCGGGCCTCGGCCATGAGCTTGGTGTACTCGCGAACTTCTCCGCCGGTAATGTTCTTCATGAAGGCTGTGACGTCTTGACCGATCCCCCGGCAGCGGACCGTGTTGCCCTTGACCAGTCCCAGTACCCTCGTGACCCTCTTCCCCGGTACGGTATCCGTCGTGGTGACGATCATTGCTTGACTCCTTTGTACGGATCGGTCTTGCTCTCGTGGTACCTCTCCCTGACGACAGACAGGAACACCACCACGAGCCCCAGCAGAATAACCGAGATACTGATCCCCTTCACGGTGAGAAACTCCGGCGAGGTCACCGCCTCGTAGACGGCGTACGCCAGAACCGCCAGAATCCCCACGATCATGAGAACGAAACCGGCTCCCCGCTCGAGGCGGTGGAAAAGACTGTCCCAGTACCGTGCCCAGAACTCCTCGTCCGGGGCCCTCAGCTTCAAGTCGTTCGTGAGCTCGACGACACGTCCGATTTCCTTGAGTTCTCGCCTGCACTCGGCGCAGGTCTTCACGTGCTCTTCGTACTGCTCTCTCTCCTCGACGCCGAGCTCGTCGTCGAGGAGCCTCATCCCCTCGGCCTGAAAACGTTCGCACACCATGACTAGACCACCTCTCCCGGTGCCGTGCGGGCCCCTGGAATCAGGGTTGGGGTTTCGGCGACACCACGCTGCTCCATTTTGGTCAGGATCTCTTTCAGCATTCTCCGGGCGTAGTACAGACGCGACATGACGGTCCCTATG
>CAZYCB010000446.1:0-1741 GCA_964645735.1 uncultured bacterium
TGCACCGCCATTTCGGAGGACGAGGTGTCGTACAGCTCGTCCGCGTGAAGGCGAGGTTTCAACCCCGCTTCCTCTCCCGCCCGCAAAATCCGTTCCGCTTCCTCGATGTTGAAGACACCGACTTCGGAAAAAATGTCGATAAAGTCGGCAAGCCCTTCCCGGGCCACCGCGGGAATCATTTCGCGTATAACGAGCTGTATGTATTCCTCGCGCCGGTCCGCGTACTCGGGCGGGACAGCGTGCGCGCCGAGAAAGGTCGGGACGATGAGTGCGGGGCACGCCGCCCGGAGGTCCCGTATGACCCGCAGCTGCTTCAGTTCGTTGTCGAAATCGAGCCCGTAACCGCTTTTGATTTCTATTGTTGTAGAACCGTGCTCGAGGCAGCCCTTCAACCGCCGGAGCCCCGATTCGAAAAGTTCCTTCTCGCCCGTCTTCCGCAGGTCTGCAACGCTTTTTGCGATTCCGCCGCCTGCCTTGGCGATCTCGGCGTACGGGACGCCGCGCACCCTCATCTCGTACTCGTCCAAACGGTAGGCGGCGAACACGGTGTGGGTATGGCAGTCGACGAAACCGGGCATCACCACGGCGCCCCCGGCGTCGATCTCGACGCACCCGTCGACGGGGCGTACGGCGGCCATCACCGAATCACTCCTGCCGGCGGCGACGATCTTGCCGGCGGATGCGGAAAAAAGCCCGTTCGGGACCAGGCCGATGTCGGCGAGGTCTTTTCCCTTTCGAGGATCCCTCGACGGGCGTTGGAGAGTGAGAAGCTGGCGACAGTTCTTGACGATGAGGTCGACTTCCCGTTCCAAACATCGCTCCTTGCAGATTTCGTCTGTCGGGTGATCGAGAAGAGCGCTGAAAAAACGCAGGCGGTTGCGACGCCGGCTAGCTCTCGAGAAACGGGATACGGATTCCGTTTTTCTTCGCACTTTCTATCGCAATGTCGTAACCAGCATCTGCATGTCTTGCAATCCCTATGCCAGGGTCGCCCGTCAGACACCGCTCGAGTCTCGCGGCGCCATCGGGCGTGCCGTCGGCGACGGCGGCGAGCCCCGCGTGGATCGAGAGCCCCATGCCGACCCCCCCACCGTGATGGACCGACACCCACGCGGCGCCGTTGACCGCGTTCAAGAGCGCGTTCAAGATCGGCCAATCCGCCACGGCATCGCTTCCGTCTCTCATCGCCTCGGTTTCTCGGTAGGGACTCGCCACGGAACCGCTGTCGAGGTGGTCGCGGCCAATCACGATCGGAGCCGTGACCTTGCCGCGGCTCACGAGTTCGTTGAGCGCGAGCCCGAATTCGGCTCTCTCGCCGAACTCGAGCCAGCAAATTCGTGCGGGCAGACCCTGGAACGCGACGCGGTCGCGCGCCATGCGGATCCAGCGGGTCAGTGATTCTTTCTCGGAGAAGAGATCGAGAATGAGCTTGTCCGTCGCGTCGATGTCCTTCGGGTCACCGGAGAGCGCGATCCAACGAAACGGGCCGCTCCCCCGGCAAAACAGCGGTCGGATGAACGCGGGCACGAATCCCGGAAATTCGAACGCGTCCTTGTAGCCCGCTTTATCCGCCTGTCCGCGAATGTTGTTGCCGTAGTCGAAAACGACCGATCCGCCGCGGAGAAACCCGACCATCGCCTTCACGTGATCGACGATCGAATCCATCGCCCGCGAGATGTACGTTTCCGGATCTTGCTTCCGGAGCGCCGCGGCTTCATCGATGCTGAGGCCCTTCGGGACG
>CAZYCB010000447.1:0-2260 GCA_964645735.1 uncultured bacterium
CCACCAGGTACGCCGCCGTTACGAGCGCGAGAAGGCCGGTGAAGGCTGCCGCGCGGTTGACCTGCGCGAGCGTCTCCGCGAGGAGATTCCCGCTCCGCGCCTGCCGAGCCCGCGAGAGAAGAGCGGGATAGAGAGCGACGAGGTTCAGAACGAACGGGACCGTGAGCCACCACGAGTTCTCGAAGAGGTGATCGGACATCGAGCCGGTCCCCAGACGCGAGAGGTCCGCGACGCGCGCCGCGATGAGGATGGCTGTCCCCCCGGCGGCGAGCCAAGCTCCTTCGCACACGGTCTCGGCGAGATACGGCGCGTCGCGCTCCGCCGCTGGCCGTCCGGTGAGTCTGCTGTTCAGCCGTCCAAAACGGACGTAAATGATCATGCCGAAGTTCAACCATGCGGCAAATCTCAGCCAGGAGGTCGGAGGCAGGTAGGCGATGAGGCCCAGGCAGCCGAGCCCGCCGAGTATCGGCAGCGTGTACCCGCCGGGCACGCGAAACGGACGCTTCCGGCCGGGGTCCTTCACGCGCAGAACGATCACGCCGATGCAGACGAGTATGAACGCGAAGAGCGTGCCGATGTTCGTGAGATCGACCATCTCCGCGAGCGTCGTGAACATCGAGGCGACGCCCACGAAGAGTCCCGTCATGATCGTCGCTCCCCATGGCGTCCGGAAACGCGGATGGACCCGCGCGAAGACCCGCGGCAGAAGTCCGTCCCGCGCCATCGAGAAGAATATGCGGGGTTGTCCGAGCTGAAAGACAAAGAGCACCGCGGTATGCGCGATGACCGCCCCGAGGGCGACGATAAACACGGTGAGACCCTTCAGGTTGACGTACTGAAGCGCGAAGGTCAGAGGCTCGGCCTGCTGTCCGGAGAGGGCTTTCACGAGCGCGGGGTAGGGAACCATGCCCGTGAACACGGCGGCGATGATGATGTAGAAGATCGTGCATATGACAAGAGACGCGATGATCCCGATCGGCATGTTCCTCTGCGGGTTCTTCGTCTCTTCGGCCACGGTGGACACGGCATCGAACCCGATATAGGCGAAAAATATCACGGCGGCGCCCGAGGCGATACCGTGCCACGCGTTGGGCATGAACGGGTGCCAGTTGTCCGCTTGCATATACCGCGTGCCCACCACGACGAAAAACGTGAGCACGATGAGCTTGATGATCACCATGCCGGCGTTGAACCACGCGCTCTCGCGAATACCGATGAGGAGAATGATCGTGATGAGCGCGACGATCGAAAACGCGAGAAGATTTAAGACGATCGGTATCCCGAATAGGTGCGGCGCGTTCTCGATGAGCCCGGGGATTCTCAACGCGGTCTGGTAGTCGGTCGAGAGCCAGTCGGGAATGATGAAACCCGCCTCGGCGAGGAAGGTCTTGAAGTAGTTCGCCCAGCTGATGGCGACAGCGACGTTCCCCACGGCGTACTCGATGATCAGATCCCAACCGATGATCCAGGCGATGAGCTCTCCGAGTGTCGCGTAGGAATACGTGTAGGCCGACCCCGAGATGGGGACGAGGGAGGCGAGCTCGGCGTAACAGAGCGCGACGAAGGTGCAGACGACGCCGGAAAGGACGAAGGAGATGATGAGAGCGGGTCCCGCGCCGGGGCGGTGGATGTCGCCCGCGGCCGCGGTGCCGATCGTGGCGAAGATCCCCGCGCCGATGACGGCGCCGATACCGAGAAGCGTGACCTGCACCGGGCCAAGGATCCTTCTCAACGAATGCGCCGCCGTCTGGGCATCCTGCAGAACCGCGTCGATGGGTTTTTTCGAGAAGATTGCCGGCATGATTCGCGCCTTGACCCGCACGACCTCGTTCGGAAATGAATAGGACCGCCCAGCGCAACGACGTTGCCGTTCATTCTCCATGCGGTTCTTTCGCGTGTCAAGCTGCATGCGCGGCCGCGTCGAAACCGGGCACAGAACGCCGGTCGGAGCGTACGGGGGCGGAGGCGGGTTCGCCGGCGGCCTCGAAAACCCAACCGGCGCCGATATTCGGCATGCTATACTCCGCTGACCTCGAACATCGCCGGCAGCGCGCGGTTTTTTGGGGCAGAGGGCAAGAATGTCCGGCGCCGAAGCGTCCAACGATGTGTGAAAAGACGGGCTCGACATCATAACGGGTTTTCCCCGAACAGCGACAGAGGAAGGATTCTGGATGAAAAAAAGGCTACTCGTGGCCATCCCGGTCTTGGTGGTGGCGGCCGCCGCGGTGTTTCTGCTGCTCTCGAGAAAAGACAAAGAGGC
>CAZYCB010000448.1:0-1739 GCA_964645735.1 uncultured bacterium
CGATACCGGTCTGTTTGTCGATGCCGGGCGCGAATTTGACGAGTATTGCGCTGCACCGGCCGGCGGGAACACCCGAGATGTCTCGCGTCGTTTCGAAGGACGCGAAGACCAGAGTCCCGGCGAACCCGCGCGCCTTATCGGTGATCGCCGCGACACGGACTCTCTTGCCGTTGATTTCGGTCACGTCGCCGATCTTGGGATTTCCCAGGTTGGGAAGATCGATCCGGTCGACGGTGATTCCTTCCGGGTCGAAGAGATCCGCGTTCGATCCCTCGGCGAAGGCCCAGGGGCCTCCGGCGAGCCTCGGCCGTCGAAGTCCTACCAGCCGGACCGATTCGAACTGGCCGTTCGGTTTGCGGTAGCTCCCCGCCCCCAGTATGATCGGCTCGGCCCACTCGACATCGCGGATCCCCGCGATGCGGTCGATGTACCGAACCGGGATTTCCCCCGTGGCGTCGGCGTTTTCGAGGTTCTGCGAGGTGATCCACGCGTCCGCGCCGCTGTGATCGACGAGCACGGACATATAGCTCAAGAGCCCGAAGAAAACGGAGAGCTGCTGGCCGACGAGAAAAACGATCGCTACGACCCCCAGAACCGCTCCTGCGGTGGAAGAGCGATCGTGAACGAGCATCTTATACCCCGTGACGCTACGCATCGTGTCCCGCCAGCCGGACCGCGGTCTCGTGCGCTTCCCGTAAGCTCCCCACGACGGCATCGGCGTGCGCCAGAAGGACCGCGCTCGCGGCGACGGCGCCTCTCCCGCCGAAAACGATCTTCACCGGAAGGTCGAGCTTCCGTATTCCCGATGCGGCTTCGACCGCCTGCGGGAGAAAAGCTATCATGGAGAGCGAAAGGAACACCACGCGCGGCCTGCCCTCGCGGATCGCTCGGACGAGATCCGAGACGGGCATGCTCCGTCCGAGATAGGCGACGTCCCATCCCTCGCTCTCAAGATACGCGGCGAGCGTCGAGGGACCGATCTCGTGCTCGTCCCCAGGCACGCACGCAACGACGACGCGAGGACGCGCCGCGGGTTTGTCCGCACGTGACCCGAGCCGGGCGATTAAACGGCGGATTATCTCTGAAGCGCCGTGCTCGTCGGCGACACCGATATCGTTATGCTCCCACCGGACGCCGATCTCCCGGATGCACGGCATGAGCACCCGGTCGAGGATCTCGCCCGTGTCCCGTCCCTCGGTCGTGAGCGAGTGAAGAAGCTTCTCCGCCCCAACGAAATCCCCCGCGAAAAGCCGATCGAGAAGCGACCTCGCGCGAGGCTCGAGGGGATCCCTCGACGCCGCGGCCGATGCCGCCATCTCGACAAGCTCGGAAATATCCTCCCGAAGAATCGACAGCGGGCTCGAGAGCTCGTCGCTCGCCGGCGGCTTCAGAGTTCCGCGGATCGCGATTATCCAGCTGTCTACGAGACCCGCGAAGGCGTCTGGCCCGAGCCCTCTGGCCGTGAATGTGGAGATGTACCAGGCGCTCTCCGCGGCGAGCACCGGAAAGATACCGAAACGGTATACGCTCGAGAGGAGCTTTCCGAATTCACGGGTTGCGTCCTCGACGAAACCCTGCTGCGCCTTCCATTGTTCGGGAAAGCGAAACCGGTACTGGACCGCGATGCGTTCCACGGCGAGACTCGTCAGACGCTCGAACGAACGCTCGAGCTCTTCCACTGCCTCGCGCGGCATGGCTGGGAGCGTTGAGAGCTTTTGCGCCAACTGTCGGTTCATGAA
>CAZYCB010000449.1:0-2814 GCA_964645735.1 uncultured bacterium
CTACATCGAGATCCTGTGCGATCCGGGGTCCTTCTCGGAGACCCACCGCGGCCTGCGTTCGGGTGATCCGTTGGGGTTCAAGGATCTGAAGCGGTACGACCAGCGGATCAGGGAATCGATGAAGAAGACGGGCCGCGAGGAAGCCGTCGTCACGGGGTTCGCCCGAATCAACGAACGAGAGGTCGTGCTCGCCATCATGGACTTCGAGTTCATGGGGGGAAGCATGGGCTCGGTCGTCGGCGAGAAGATCACTCGGGCTGCGATCGATGCCGCGATGCACCGCCATCCCCTGATCATCATCTCGCGCTCCGGCGGAGCGAGGATGCAGGAGTCCATCCTTTCCCTCATGCAGATGGCCAAGACGTGCGCTGCTCTGTCGCGGCTCTCGGAGCTCCGTGTACCCTACGTCTCTATCGTAACGAACCCCACAACCGG
The DNA here is from genome assembly GCA_964645735.1 of uncultured bacterium. Classification (GTDB taxonomy): domain Bacteria; phylum Krumholzibacteriota; class Krumholzibacteriia; order WVZY01; family WVZY01; genus CAZYCB01. The sequence goes on from CAZYCB010000449.1 coordinate 436, forward strand.
CGGCGTGACGGCGAGTTTTGCCAGCCTGGGCGACGTTATAATCGCGGAACCCAAGGCCTTGATCGGTTTTGCCGGACCCAGGGTGATTCAGCAGACCATTCGCCAGGATCTCCCCGAGGGTTTTCAGCGGAGCGAATTCCTGCTCAAACACGGGATGATCGATATCATCTGTCCACGGGACAAGCTGCGGCAAACGCTCGAAGGCCTTCTGGATTTCGTCTGTGTCAACATGGCGGAGACATCACGCGAGGCGGAAAAGGATGAGGAGGACTCCTCCGCGGTATATTGAGCCCCCTGCCCCCCTGCCCCCCAATCTGTCCTTTGTGCTCGGTCTTTCCCCCTCGGTCATGACGTTGGGGCTCGCCAACATGAGGCAGCTCATGGCGTCATTGGGGCATCCGGAGAACAGATTCGAATCGGTCCTCATCGCCGGCACCAACGGCAAAGGATCCGTGTCGGCGCTTCTCTCGTCGATCCTCCAGGCCAACGGCAAGCGAGTGGGGTGGTACACGTCTCCCCACATCTATTCGGTCCGCGAGAGGATCTGCGTGGACGGGGAGCCGGTGCCGCTCGACGTCATGGAGGAAGCCGCCGCGAGAATCGTTCCGCTGCGCGAGACGGTGGCGTACAGCTACTTCGAGGCATTGACCGCGATCGCCTTCCACGTGTTCGCCCTGCGCGGCGTGGAATGGGCCGTTCTCGAGGTCGGTCTCGGGGGACGCTTCGACGCGACCAACGTGGTTCATCCCGGAGTCTCCATCCTGACGAGCATTTCGCTCGATCACAGGCGAATCCTCGGCGACAGCGAAGAGGAAATACTGAGAGAGAAACTCGGGATCACGCGCCCGGGTGTCCCGTTCGTATGCGGCAAGCTCTCCGACCCGCTCCAATCCATCGTGGACGAGAGGGCTTCTCGCGAAAAGATTCCCCTCGAGGCGCTCGATTCGCTCGGGAGGGCGTCGCTCGTCGGGATGTCGCTCGAGGGGATGCGCGTGCGCCTCGAGACCCGGGCGGCGGACTACGGGGAGATCACGCTCCCGTTCATCGGGGAGCACCAGATGAGAAATGCCCTCGTCGCGGTTCGGGCGGCGGAAATCGTTCTCGGCCGAGTCGAGAGGCTCGCGGAGGCTGCCGGCGCCGTATCGCTCGCGGGCCGTTTCGAAGTCGTCGAGATCGAAGGAAAGACCGTGATCCTCGATGTCGCGCACAACGACGAGGCGCTCACGGCGACATTGAAAACGCTTACGGCGTTGTCACCCCGCGAAGAGACCTGTATCATCCTTGGCGTGATGCGGCGAAAGGAACTCCGCGATTTTCCGCGCGTGATGGCGGGGAGCATCCGGCGGGCGTACCTCATCGAGCCGGTCAAGGAGGAAGCGTTCACGTCGCCGGAACTCCTCGACGTGTTGGGCGTGAAAACAGTGAGGGACACGGGTCTCGATATCTGCATCGAAAGGTATCATGCGGACGAGGAGGGATGGGCCGGGTTCATCCGCCGTCTTCTGTCGCCGTCGAACCCCTGCCGCGTGCTCCTCGTCACGGGATCGCACCGCACCGTCGAGGTGATCGGGCGGCAGCTGCATGTCATGGGTCTTTACTAGAGCCGCCGGATCTCGCGTCGCCCGACGGGCGGCGGGGGAGAGGCATCGAGGGACACCGTATGTTTGTAGGCATCGACATCGGCGGAACGAACATCAAGATCGTTGAACTCGGCGCCAACGGCCGTGTGCGTGGCGGGCGATCGATACCCTCGGAAGTCCAGAGGGGACCGCGGGACGCCTTCTCGCGCATCGCTTCGGCCGTCTCGTCGCTCGTCGGAGACACGCGCACGTTGAAAGCCGCGGGCGTGGCGTGTGCGGGGCTGGTGGACCCCGTTCGGGGGCGCCTGCACTCGTCGCCGAATCTCCTCGCGTGGGAGAATGCGCCCCTCTCGCGGATTGCCCGGGATCATCTCGGTGTACGCACCGTCATCGAGAACGACGCGAATGCAGCCGCTTACGGCGAGTACTTCCGTGGGTGCGGGCGTGGGTTGGGCACGTTCGTGTGCATCACGCTCGGGACAGGGGTGGGCGGAGCCATCGTTGTCGATGGACGTCTGCTCCGCGGGAGCAAGAACTACGCGGGGGAAATCGGCCACACGACGATCTGCGAGAACGGCCCGCGCTGTCACTGCGGGAGTCGAGGGCACGTCGAGGCCTACCTCGGCGCGTACGCGCTCATACGGGAGACGCGCCAGAAACTCCGCGCCCGGCGGAGCCGCTATCTCACGCCGTGGGTGAACGAGGGACGCGCGCTGACACCGAAGCTCATCGCCGAAGCGGCGGCGAAGGGAGACAGGGTCGCTCGGGAGGTTTTCGCGGAGGCGGGAGCCCATCTGGG
>CAZYCB010000450.1:0-18644 GCA_964645735.1 uncultured bacterium
CTTCTGGCGCGCCCGGTCTCGAGATCGCTCATGACCATATGCCGCCGTCCCGCGGCGGTCCTTATGAAGATGAAGGGATCGGGGGCCGAGAAGTTCGTGGCGTAGAGGCTGTTCGCGTCCGTCTCGCTGCACGCGTACATAAGTATGTTTCTGTTCTTGTGCCTCACCCTGAACGCGGTGTTCATGACGTTTCCTTTCTCCCGGGGCAAAAGCAGGGAAGAGCCGGGGGCCCTGTTCGTTGGCGGCAATTCTTCATCATCTTGTCAATTTTGTTTTTGATTGTAAAGACGAAAAGGATTATCCTCTCGTCGCCTGTTCGGAACACGGTTGACGACGACCCTCTTCGGCCGTGTCCTTGTTCTTCGGGCCTACCCATGTCTCGATCTTGCGCGTCGAAAATCGCGAACGACGGGAGCGTTCATGCGGGTCGATCTCCATCTGCATTCCAGGTTCTCCGACGGGCTCAACACACCGACCGAGCTCGTCCGAATGGCCGTCGCCAAAGGGCTCGCCGCGATCAGCGTGACCGATCACGACTCTCTCGACGGCGTGAACGAAGCGATCGCGGCGGGGCGTGAAAGCGGACTGGAAGTCATCTCTGGCGTCGAACTGAGCTGCGAATTCGAGGGAAGGGATCTGCACGTTCTCGGCTACGGTGTGGCGCCAGAAGACGCCGGGTTCGAAACGATGCTCAAAAAATTTCGGGAGACGAGGCACAAGAGGGGGCTCGCGATCATCGAGAAGCTCAACGCGATGGGCATTCCCATAAAGGCCGAAGAAGTGATCAAGAAAAGCGGGAAAGGCGCGCTCGGGCGTCCTCACATCGCCGCTGTGCTCCGCGAGAAAGGTGTGGTGTCGACGCCGACGGAAGCGTTCGACAGATTCATCGCCGAGGGCGGTCCAGCGTACGTGCCCAAGTACAAGATGACTCCGACCGACGCGGTCCGTCATATCCACACGGCTCGCGGTCTCGCGTTCATCGCCCACCCGGGGATCTTCCTCGAGAACATCGGCGAGCTTCACATGCTGATCGCCGAGGGCTTCGACGGAATCGAGATTTACCACCCGAAGCACAGCGGAACAACCGCGCGTCAGCTCGGCGCCATCGCGGCGGAAAAGGGACTCCTGATATCGGGCGGCTCCGATTTTCACGGGTTTGCCGGTCGGGACCTTCCGCTGGGCGCTCTCGACGTGCCCTACGAATTGCTCGAACGGATCAAGCAGCGTCTCCCCTTCGGGAGATGAAGGGTGGTTTCCGGACCTCGCGGTCGGATCTGGAAAGGAGAGTACAGTGCTCGAAGTCGGAAAGAAAGCGCCCGCCTTTTCCCTCTATGCGGACAACGAAAAGAAGGTCTCGCTCAAGGACTTTCTTGGACGGAGGGTCGTGCTCTATTTCTATCCCAAAGACAACAGCCCCGGCTGAACGCGGGAAGCCCTCGATTTCCGTGATGAAATCGACAAATTCAACGCCATCGACACAGCCGTTCTCGGGGTCAACATGGACAGCGTCGAGTCCCACCAGAACTTCAAGTCAAAGTACGATCTCCCGTTTCCCCTTCTGAGCGATCCGCAGGGGACGATGTGCGGCAAGTACGGCGTGATCAAGAGCAAGAAGCTCTACGGCAGGACCTACAGGGGAATCGAACGCACGACGATCATCGTCGATGAAGCGGGCAAGATCGTGCGGACTTTCCGGGGTGTCAAGGTCGAAGGACACGTTCAATCGGTTCTCGACGCGCTCAGCTCTTCACGACACGGTACCTGAGAAAGAGTTCGTCGCCGTCCTTTCGGCTAGACAAGAGCTTCAAGCGCACGTGCGAATTCCGCAGAAACCCCTTTCCGTCCACAGGGGACGGTGCGGCTGCCCCCCCGAGAATGCGCGGCGTGACGGTGATGTAGAACTCGTCCACGAGATTCTCGCGGAAGAAAGAGAAGTTGAGCGTTCCTCCACCTTCGACGAGAACGCGTTTCACCCCTCTCTCGGCAAGCACGTCCAGCGCATATCTCGCCAATATCCGATCGCGGGGGAGCACGACGACCTCGGCGAACCTGCGGAGGCGTTCGACACGCCCGGCCGGCGCGCGGCGTGTCGTGATCACGAGTTTCTCCGTTTCCGGACAGATGAAGAATTCGGCTCGGGCGGGCAGGCGGAGGTCCGTCGACAGGACGACGTTCAGCGGGTGAGGTGTGCGCTTCTGCTCGATGCGCCGCAGGCGAATATCGGCATGCCGCACTCGTATCGCCCACCCGTCGGAGGCGAGCGTTCGCGCCCCGATGATCACGGCATCGGCTCTCGCGCGCAGCACGTCCATGAGGTAGCGATCGGATGGCGACCCCAGCGAAAACGACTCCCGGCGATAGGTGGACGTTTTGCCGTCGGCGGACATCGCCATGTTCACACCGACGTAGGGTCTATGCTTTTCGCGTGACATGTGGCTATGAAAATTGCATGAGAACGATGCGCTGACAATATAGCAGGTGCCCCGAACGGGCGAAACACTTTCTTAGCGGAGTCCCCCAGGGTGCCGCCGGACGTTTCATGGGGTCCTTCACACGCATCGGGCGTTGGAGTATAGTGGCGGTCAGGAGCTTCTCCCGGTGAAACCATCTCTCGCGATTTTTCTGCATAGCCACGAACACGATCGTGTGTACCAGGCCGCAAGCCTCGCGCTCGCAGCGGCGTCACTGGGGTGGCCGTGTCACGTCTTTCTGTTCTTCCAAGCGCTCTCCACGTACCTCGACGGCAGCTGGGACGCCGTCGCCGTCGAGAAAGAAATGGCCGGTGCGAACGAGGGGGATGCCCGATCGCACAAGCTCGCCGTCGAGCTGGAACGCGGTTTTGAAAACGCGGCGCTTCCGTCGGTGTACGGGATGCTCGAAAAAGCACGGGGCGAGGGGGACGGCGTCAAAATCTACGCGTGCAGCGCGTCGGTAAGAATCCTCGGTCTCGATCCCGGCGTCGTGCGCGGCAAAGTCGATGAGATCGTGGGGCTCCCCACGATGCTCCGTATCGCGGAGTCCTCTCGTTTCGCGTGGTACATCTAAGGTCGGTACGTGCGCTCTAGGGTCGTCACTCGCCGCCGCGAAAGGACGCGAGAACGGCTCGTCGATACGCATTCGCGTCACGGCAACCTGCGGAGCCGGTGCTTGATCGAGTGGATCCGGCGCCTCAGGAGATCTACCTTCTTGCGGTCCTTCTCGGCGCGAGCAGCGTTCTCGGCCGTCCGCAGCTCGGCGATCTTTTTTTTGAGCGACGGCTTGCTCGCGGGGGCTCGGGCGCCTTTTCTCTCTTTCTTTTCGGGGACGGTGATACCGAGGTGTTCGACGAGGGCCTGTATCAGCTCCTCCTTTTTCATCCCGGTGACGCCCTTGAGGTCAGGGAATTTCTTGGCTTCCTCGCGAAGCCTGATGACGGTCATGTTCTCCAATTCGCGGTAATCCATGGTTTCCTCCCCTTTTTAGTATGCCGCACGCAGTTGTCAAATCACGATACACCCTTAGTGGTCGGTGAATCAACTCGGTTCGAGACGGCAGCACGGCGCGTCAAATTAATTTTTTCACAAGCATTTTGTTATGGCAGGTGTCAGGGACCTCGTCTATATTACGAGCGACAGTCATAAGGAAAGCCGGTATCGCTTGAATACCTCCCTTCCTGGAAAAGAGTAGATCGGTCTACTCTCCTCCATTTCGTGCTCATGTGCCGAGTTACCTCCCTGGTAGCAAGCGATACCGGTCCTTTTTTTACCCCCGCGGCTCACTCGCTCTTCCGACGAATTCCTTCAGACGGTTCTCGTGCGATCTTGTGATATGATGCGCGCGGATGCGTTCGCCGGCGTGTTTCGGCCTGCTGTCCCGTCGTCGATTCCGAAGCGGCGGCCGGTCTCGCCGATCGAGCGAACGCCGAGCGGAAGGAGGCTTCCATGATCTACTACGATCTCATCCGGCGCACTCTCGTCGGAAACGTGTTCATCGCTGCAACGGATAAAGGTCTGTGCGCCGTGCTCGTAAAAGACAAGACGCTGGACGCGTTCAAGACGGAACTCGCACGGATGTTTTCCGATGAAACGTTCAAGAGGAATCCGTCGCGCCTCAAGGTGTACAGAAAGGAGATCGAGGGGTACTTCGCAGGGGAAAGAACAGAGTTCACCTGCTCGCTCGATCTTTCGTCGGTCCGGAGCTCGTTCCAGCGAAAGGTGCTCCATAAGCTGTTCACTCTGCCGTTCGGGCGAGTGGTGAGCTACGGTGAGCTCGCCGCGCGTTCCGGTTTTCCGGGTGCTGCGCGGGCCGTGGGAACGACGATGGCACAGAACCCCATTGCGGTCGTCATACCGTGTCACCGCGTGGTGGCGGCCGGCGGCGGGATCGGCGGGTACTCGTCGGGGCTGGCCATGAAAAAGAAGCTCCTGGCCCATGAGGGTGTGCCGCCGACACGGTCGAACCTTCTGAAGGCGAGGTCCCGATAGATTCATCTCCGCGCACAGCGCGGCGCCACCGCGCGGACGGCAACCCCACCCATGGTCAGACCCGCGCAGGTCATTCCATTCCCGGAGAGTTTTCGTCGTAGATCGACATATCGATTCGCGCGGGGAGGGATTCGAGGAGCTGAACCACGCGGACTTCGTCGTCGCTGATGTCGCCGGGGAGCGGCTGGCCGACGAACATGACGAACGCCGGATCCTCGACATGTCCCAGACAAATCGTGTGCCCGAACTCGTGGAGAAAAATCATGTAGGTCGAGAAGACTTCCAACGCGTCGTCGACGACCCACATGTCGGACCTCAGGGGGTGGCCGTCGTCTCCTCGTGTCAGCATCGTCACGCCGATCCCCCCCCCCATTTCCGCGCGCGTCTTGTACGCGAGGATGATCCCCGTGTCGGGCGGAGAGTCGACGAATTCGAAGAGAGGTTCGCCGGTCCTTTCCATCCATCTCGCCGCAGCGGCTTTGGCTTGCTCCTGGTAATCGACACCGTATGCGTTCACGAGCGGCGGGGCATAGACGGCCACGGGGCGATGGTGCCATTTGGCGAGTATACGTGGAACAGCCGACAGATCGCCGGGGGCCTCGTCAGCGGGCGGCGAGATGTCCGCCAAGCGCAGGAACAGGGCGAGAAGGTTGGGCACCCACGCCGCCGCGACAGGCTCGACGGGTATCATGAGGAACGTGTGAACGCTGTCGCCCTCGAGAACGAATGACTGATTGAGAGTGTGGTAAGCGGACGCCGACGACTCCGTGGCGATTTCGATGTGCGTGATTCCCCCGTCGAGTTCGCCGTCGTGGATGATCTCGCCGGATGCATCCGTCACGTAGTGAAACGACGAGCCGGTGGAGAGCGTTACGCCAAGATCCTCCACAGGGAGCCTCGTGAAAACGTCGATGCATCTGGCGGCGAAAGCGTAACCGGGCACGTGAATCGTCGCGATCTCACCTGGCAAAGAGAGGTTCCCGCCCTCGTCGATGCTCCGGATCCCCACGTAGAGTTCTCTTGTGCGTCTCGGATCCTCTATCGTGTAATGCTCGGGCGCACCCGGATCGGCGGGCGTCGGAGGATCGGACACCGGAGCTGCGGTCTCCCAGAAGTCTTCGGGTTCGTATCCGTTCGTGTACGCGACCCGGATCTCGTACCCGGCCACACCCTCGGACGCGGAGTCGTCGTACGGAGCCGTCCACTCGAGGCGAATCTCTCCGCCATCCGGTGCCACCGTGAGCGCCACGCCAGTTACCGGCGAGGGGGGTGTGGTATCTCGTCCGTTCGGGCCTGCGGGAGAATCCGAATCGGAGCACCCCACAAGCACGGTGGCGAGCGACAGAAGAACGAGGCCCGCAATGAGAGAACGGTCGGTCATGGCTCCCTCTCCCGAAACGCCATCTCGAACAATAGCTGTTGAACAGCGCTTTGACAAGCCGATGGGCCGTAAGAGCATCTCCCCCGTCTTGACAATTCGGGAAATTCGCGTAATCTTCCAGGGAGCCGATTATCCAACTGAAAGGAGAGCAACTGCTTATGGCGGAGGAAGTCCGGAAAGTCATCATACTCGGATCGGGGCCCGCGGGCATGACGGCGGCGATCTACGCGGCTCGCGCCAATCTCGAGCCGCTCGTTCTCGAGGGGATACAACCCGGAGGGCAGTTGATGATCACGAGCGAGGTCGAGAACTACCCCGGTTTCGTCGAAGGCGTCGCCGGTCCCCAGCTGATGGACGTGATGCGCAAGCAGGCGGAACGATTCGGAACGACGTTCGAACAGGTCAACGTCGAAGGCGTGGCATTGAAGAGCGATCCGAAAATCATCGAGGGTGACGGAAAGACGTATCGCTCGAGAACCCTCATCATCGCGACGGGGGCCTCCGCGAGGTGGCTGGACATCGAGAGTGAACGGCGGCTCCGGGGACACGGCGTGTCCGCGTGCGCCACGTGCGACGGCTTCTTCTTCAAGGACAAGGTCATTGCGGTCGTCGGAGGCGGCGACACCGCGGTCGAAGAGGCGACGTTCCTCACCAAGTTCGGGAGCAAAGTGTACCTCATTCACAGGCGGGACAAGCTCAGAGCATCGAAGGCCATGCAGGAGCGGGCGTTCAAGAATCAGAAGATCGAGTTCGTATGGGACGCGACGGTGGAGGATGTCCTCGGTTCGCCCGAACAGGGGGTCCGCGGGGTCCGCGTCAAGAATGTGAAGACAGGGAAGCAGTCCGATCTGGAGTGCCAGGGGTTTTTCGTGGCCATCGGGCACTCTCCGAACACGAAGGTGTTCGAAGGGCAGATCGACATGGATCCAACGGGCTATATCGCGACCGAGCCCTTCTCGACACGCACGAACGTGCCCGGCGTTTTCGCCGCAGGAGACGTCCAGGACAAGGTTTACCGCCAGGCGGTCACCGCCGCCGGGACCGGGTGCATGGCGGCTCTCGATGCGGAGCGCTATCTCGAGGAAAAGGGGATCTCCGGGTAGACGAAAAGGAGCGGCCAGCCGTGGTCTATCTCACGCGAAAACTCTACTTCTCCGCCGCCCACCGGCTCGGTGTGGAAGGTTTTTCCGACGAGGAGAACCGCCGCGTCTTCGGGGAATGTTCGAGGCTCCACGGGCACAACTACGTGCTCGAGGTGACCGTTGCTGGAGAGCCAGACCCGGAGACCGGCATGGTCATCAATTTTTCCGATCTGGACGCGATCGTGAGAGAGCGCGTGATCGCCGTTCTGGACCACAAGAATCTCAACGACGATGTCGAGCGGTTCAAGACGACGCCGAGCACTGTCGAGATGATCGCGAAGTACGTCTGGCAGCGGCTTCACGGTGCGGTGCCGGGGGCGACGCTCCAGCGCGTCCGCATCTGGGAGGATCAGGAGTCATTCGCGGACTACTTCGGCGAAGAGCGGTGAGGCGGCCGGAGCGTCCTGTGGAGTGGCCGAGGTTCAGGGGTTTCCCCGAGGAAAAGAGAAGTAAGGAGACGACATGAAGGAATCTGGCGGGAAGGGTGACAGGGCGGCGGCGCTCATACGCGAGCTCCTGACGGAACTCGGCGAGGATCCGAAGAGAGAAGGGCTCCTCTCCACGCCCAAGCGGGTGAGCGAGGCACTTCGCTATTTCACGCAGGGCTACCGCATCGACGTGAAAGAAGTCCTCGCCGACGCGATATTCGAGGAGAAGCAGGAAGAGATGGTCGTCCTGAAAGACATCGACTTCTACAGCCTCTGCGAGCATCACCTCGTTCCGTTCTTCGGAAAATGTCACATCGCGTACATCCCGGACAGCCGGATCGTCGGACTGAGCAAGCTGGCGCGCATCGTCGACGTGTTCGCGCGGCGGCTGCAGGTTCAGGAGCGGATGACGCGGGAGATCGCCGAGTCCATCGAGCGCCACCTCAAACCCCAGGGCGTGGGGGTCGTGATCGAGGCGCAGCATCTGTGCATGATGATGAGGGGAGTCGAGAAGCAGAATTCCATCGCCACGACGAGCGCCATGCTCGGCGCGTTCAGGGAGAGCCCCGCCACGCGGATGGAGTTCCTCAGTCTCCTCCGCGGCATGACAAAGGCGTACTGACCGGAGCGCGCGTTCCAGCGCGAGGAGGTGAGCGGAGATGATCGCGCATTTCACCGTTGTCCCCATGGGCAAGGAATCGCTCAGCGAAGATGTGGCCAGGGTAATCGATCTCATCGACAAGAGCGGGATCGAATACAAGCTCACCGCGATGGGAACCATCGTCGAAGGGGATCCCGACGCCGTGTGGGGCCTCATACGCCAGTGTCACGAAGCGATGAGAGCCTCCGCGACGCGCGTGATCACCACGATATCGATCGACGATCGAGAAGGGAAGAGCGGCGCGATCCGGAGCAAAGTCGACCGGATCGAGAACCGTCTGTCGCGCAAACTCAGAACGTGAAAGGAAACGGCATGTCGATCAAGCCCGACCAGTGGATCGTTCGCATGGTGAGAGAGCACAACATGATCGAGCCTTTCACCGAGAAGCAGGTGAAGGATACGAAGATCTCGTACGGGCTCTCGTCGTACGGCTACGACATGCGCGTTTCCGACGAGTTCAAGATTTTCACCAACATCAACTCCACGATGGTCGACCCGAAGGCCTTCGACCCGAAAGCCTTCGTCGATTTCAAAGGTGAGGTCTGCATCATTCCGCCCAACTCCTTCGTCCTGGGGAGGAGCGTCGAGTACTTCAGGATCCCGCGGACCGTCGTCACCATCTGCGTGGGCAAATCCACCTACGCCCGGTGCGGGATCATCACGAACGTGACCCCCTTCGAACCCGAGTGGGAGGGCTTCGTGACGCTCGAAATCTCCAACACATCGCCCCTTCCCGCGAGGGTCTACGCGAACGAGGGAATCGCCCAAGTGCTTTTCTTTGAAAGCGATGAGGAGTGCCTCGTGTCCTACGCGGACCGCAAGGGCAAGTACCAGGCCCAGCTCGGGATCACGCTCCCAAAGGTCTAGCGGCCCCTCCGGGCCGGGGGCCGCGGCCGCCCGATCAGCCCCGGCGCGGCCTAGGACCCTCAAATTCAGGGGTCTTAGGCCAAATTCCCTTTGACAAGTTTTCGGAGAATTGTGTATGGGAATAGAGAAACTGGTCATATCAATGCCAAGTCGCTAATAAGGAGGGACCCTGATGGCAAAACCGACCAAAGCACCGGTGGAGCTGATCATTTCGAAGACGAGAACGAAGGCCGCTTCGAAGAAGTGCAACGTGTCTTCGGAATTCTACGGCGCCCTGGACAAGAAAGTCCGCGAGATCATCAAGAACGCCGAGGACCGCGCGATCGGCAACAAGAGGAAGACGCTCAAGGCAGTGGACCTCTAGATCGTTCGTCTCGTTTGTGAGCTAGCGAGCGGGCTGTTCCCGCTCGCACGTGTTCGACCCCCGCCAAGGGGGTCGAACCATTTGTGCGGCGGCGCCCGCCTCTCGGAGTAACGGCGTTCTTATCCTCTTGCCAAACGGGCGGTTGGATGATAGATTAGTGCAACTCATTGCTCCAACAGACAGGGAGATTCCATGCTGGAAAAAATCGCCGGCAGAGGCATCACTTTCGACGACGTTCTGCTCATCCCGGGGAAATCCGCCGTGCACCCGAGCGAGGTCAGCACCAAAACCCAACTGACTAAGACGATCCAGCTCAACATCCCGATCGTATCCGCGGCTATGGACACGGTGACCGAGGCCGAGCTCGCCATCGCTCTCGCCCGGGAGGGCGGGATCGGGATCATCCATAAGAACATGACCCCGGAGGCTCAGGCCGCCCAGGTCGAGCATGTCAAACGAAGCGAGAGCGGGATCATCGCCAACCCGATTTGTCTCGGTCCGGACGCTACGGTGAAGGACGCGCGGGCGGTCATGAAAAAATACCGCATATCGGGGGTCCCCATCGTAGAGGAAGAGAAACTCGTCGGCATGCTCACGAGCCGGGATCTTCGCTTCGTCGGGGACGATTCCGTCCTCGTGCGGGATGTCATGACATCGAAAAACCTCGTGACGGCCCCCGAAGGGGTCACGATGGATGAGGCGAAGAGAATCCTCGACGAACACCGCGTCGAGAAACTACCCGTCGTGGGTGCCGACGGTCGCGTCAAAGGGCTGATCACGTTCAAAGACATCAAGAAGAGCATGGATTATCCAAACGCCTGCAAGGACGCCGATGGAAGGCTCCGCGTCGGCGCCGCAGTGGGCGTGGCGGCGGACGTCCTCGCGCGAGTCGACCTGCTCGTCGCGGCGAACGTGGACGTCGTCGTCATCGATACCGCTCACGGCCATTCGAAAAACGTGGTCGACACGCTCGTCAAGATCAAGACGCGCCACATCAAGCTCCAAGTGCTCGCCGGCAACATCGCGACGTCACGGGCGGCGATGGATCTGATCAAGGGCGGGGCGGACGGCATCAAGGTGGGGATGGGCCCCGGCGCGATCTGCACGACGCGAGTCGTCGCGGGAGTCGGTATCCCGCAGATCACGGCCATCATGGAGTGCGCAAAAGTCGCATCCAAGCTGGGGATTCCCGTTATCGCCGACGGCGGAGTCAAATACAGCGGCGACGTCGTCAAGGCCATCGCCGCGGGAGCCGATTCGGTGATGATCGGGAGTCTTTTTGCAGGCGCCGAGGAGAGTCCGGGCCAGAAGGAGCTCTACGAGGGGCGCGCCTTCAAGATTTACAGGGGAATGGGCTCCATCGATGCGATGAAATCCGGGTCCGGTGACCGCTACATGCAGGAAGGCGTCGAGGCGTCGAAACTCGTCGCCGAAGGGATTGAAGGTCGTGTACCTTACAAAGGAAAGCTTTCGGAGACGGTGTACCAGCTGGTCGGGGGCCTGCGGGCGGGCATGGGGTACTGCGGTGTGGAAACCGTCGCGGATCTGAAAAAGAAGGGCCGTTTCATACAGATCACCGCTGCAGGCTTGAGGGAAAGCCATCCGCACGACGTCGTGATCACGAAGGAAGCGCCCAACTATCGCCTGAGTTAGGACGAACATTCGATGACGTGGCATGGACAAATCAACAGGACGATCTGGGAGATTCGGCACCTCGTCGAAATGAACCCCAATGACGACGAGCTGAGACGGGAGCTTCTCCGTACTCATTTTCTGCAGCGGTTCGAGTACGACAGAAGCCACCACATTCCCAGGGACGACCGGTCGTTTCTCTTCCTCCAGGAGGATCACGCGCCGGGGTGTCTCCTTCTGCACGGCGCGAAAGGGACTCCCGCCGAGATGCGCGACCTGGGGAATTACCTGTACTCCAAAGGATTCACCATATTCTGCCCGCGGTTTTCGCGGTCCGACCTCAAGGAGCGTCCGGCGTCGTGGGAGTCCTGGGTCGCTCTCGCCGATTCGGCCTACAGCACGATGACGGACTATGCGAAGAAGACGCTCGTGGTGGGCCTGAGCCTCGGCGGGACGGTGGGCATCATTCTCGCCCGGAACAACAAGATCCCCGCGCTCGTTCTTCTTGCCCCCGCGATCGCGCCCAGACTCGGGATGCGGGAACGGTTCGCGGAGCTGGGCAGACGGGTCGTGCCGTCTTTCTTTCGCGGCAGCGCCGATTGGAACGGAGAGGTTCTGAAAGCGATGGAGCACATTCGCGGGACGACGGGAGAGATTTCATCGCCGACGCTCGTTCTCCAGGCGAGGGACGATCGGGTGCTCGCTACAAAGGGACTCAAGCTGCTGCGCAAGTGGGCGACCCACACGGACAGCGAAGTAGTTCTTCTTCCCACCGGGGCGCACGCGCTCACACGGAGCAAGACGAAAGAGGAAGTGTTCGAGCGCGTCTTCAAGTTCGCCGAACACGTCGGCGTCGTCACGGGATCCGACTAATACGAAAAGAGCGCCGGGAAGGGTGTTCTCAGACCCTGCGAACACCCTTCCCGGCGCAATCCACAAACAGCACGCTTTATCCGTCGATATGAAAATTGAATGAATCGTCGAGCTCGCGGATCCGCGCGGCCAGATCTTCGACTTTCAGACGCAGATCGTGACTCTTCGCGTCGAGGTATGCGGAATACGCATCGAGGAACTGGTCCTGGAGCGCTCTGAGCTCCCGTGTCGCCGTGGTCTGATCGATCGACCGCTCGAGATGGTAGATTTCTCCCTGGCTCAGACGGTCGAGGATATTGAAATAGTCCCCGCGCATGTGGCTCAGTATCTCCACGTAGCGCTCGAAGCCCGTCGAGAGCTTTTCCAGAATCTCCGTAATCCCCGTCGATTTCTTGAACCGCGACTGGCTGTACGTGTAGGCGAAATGGTAGTACGCCTTGGCCCTGCCCATGTAGGCCTCTTCGGAGTTCCGGAAGAGCTGCGCGGTATCGGGCCGCCTCCCGTCGGGGTTATGGAAGATCCCGATCGATATCAGCAAGAAGTCGGCGTTGGTCTTGTAGATCGTGTATTTGAGCCGGGCGTCCCTCGAGTTCTCTATCTTTTCGAAAAGGCTCGTGTCGTACCGGGAAAGGTACGGACGAGCGCGCCGGTGGTACTCCGGCTTCATGAAAGAACACAGCAGGTTCGCGAGATAGACGTTCACGTCCTCGTCGTAGACATCCTGATTCGAAGGGAGGCCCGTTTCCAGCCGGCTGTAGAGCAGGCAGTTGAGCATGAAAAAAAAGGTGGGTTCGACCTCGCGATTGGCGTCCGCGTCGATATTGGTGTGCAGTTCAGATCCCACGAGTGTCCGCTCCATGTTGCAGTCCGGATCGCACAGCCGACCGATGGAACCCGAGCAAGCTCTGTGCCACGCCCCATGGGGTTCGGCTCGAGAAGCTCTTGACTCCCATGAGGTTCCGAGCTTTCGCGGCCGTGCGTCGTTCACACCGCCGTTCGTTTGCCCGATCGCTGCGAAAAAACACCGGCGCCATGCCCTCGGCACCACGAAGGGCCTAGTCGTTTGTATTCAAAGGAGTTATCGGCGGAGCGCTCGAAAATGATCCCGGAAACGACTCCAACCGTGCACCGGGGGCAGGGGTTGTGTGTTTTCAGATCCCCGAAATCCCGGTATACTGGAGACCGAACGATTCACAGACAAGAACGTTATTGAAAGTAACTGGTTACGCACCCGACGCATTGCCAACGAGTAGACGGACTTCTGGCCTCGCCCCGCGGCTCAACTGGGGCGACAAAACAGGAGGGCGACATTGAAAGTTGGATTCCTCCAGTCAAGACCCACGTTCGGGACCGTGCGGGAAAACGTCCGCGCCGCGCACTCGCTTCTCAAAGACGTCACCGATGCGACGATTGTCCTGCCCGAGCTCTTCAACACGGGGTACCTGTTCCGAAGTCAGGACGAACTCGAAATGCTCGCCGAGTCGGCCGCGACGGGGTACACCGTGACCGAGATGAAGAAGATCGCGAAGCAGAGACGTCTCAACCTCGTCTTCGGCATCGCCGAAAGGATAGGCCGGAAAATCTACAACACGGCTGTCCTCGTTACACCCAAGGGAAAGACGTACACCTACCAGAAAACGCACCTGTTCGACCGCGAGAAGCTCTTCTTCGCCCCGGGAGAGAAGGGTTACGCCGTCCACAAGATCGACGGAGTTCGTATCGGACTCATGGTGTGTTTCGACTGGTGCTTCCCTGAGGTGGCGCGGATCCTCGCGCTCGAGGGGGCCCAGCTCATCTGTCACCCGGCGAATCTCGTCATGCCCTACTGCCAGGACGCGATGAAAACGCGATCCATCGAGAATCGCGTTTTCACGATCACCGCGAATCGGATCGGTACGGAGAAGCGGGGAAACGTCTCCGTATCGTTCACCGGCCACAGCCAGATCGTCGATCCCTCGGGCAACGTATTGGCCAGCGCGGGAGACCGGAGCGAATCGCTCAAGATCGTCGAGATACACGTCGGGGACGCCGACAACAAGTCCATCTCAGCCAACAACGATCTTTTCAAGGATCGGAGAATCTCGCTCTACAAACCGTTGGTGCACAAGCCCGGCCGTTAAACGCCAAGCCCGAGGACCGCCCCGTCCGTTACCTGCTCCGCACGGGACTGCGTGCAAACTGCAAAGCTCTTTCTCTTCGCACCGGCGCGCGCGTGAATCAAGATCCGTTTCAGACGCAACGAGTTAGCTCCTTCTCGACCTCGCGGGGTGCCGGCAGCGCCTGGCATAGTACTTGCGAATTGGCCCCGTGCATCGTATCTCGCAGTCCAAGCGCAATCAGAATATCTACTTCGACAAGGAGTTGAGTTGTGAGAAGGACAAAGTCGCCGGCACTGACGTCCCCATCGAAAATCGGTTTTTTCGTGGCGCTCCTGCTCGTTTTCGTGAGTATCGGCGTCGCCTACTACGTTGTCGATCACTTCGGTCTCGTCGGGACTCTGTTCGACCGCAACTGGCTCGACAAGAACGAGTGGCTGGCTCTGATAAAGGGGAAAGGATTTCTCTTCGACATGCTTCCGCTCGTGGGGCTCGTGGCCGTCACGTCGATGATTTCCTACCTCGTGATCACGAGCGCGGTCAGACGGTATAAGCGGTTTCTCGATTCGGGCCTCGACTACAAGAACCTGCTGTCCTCTCTCAAGGAAGCGGATTTCGAAGACAAGTCCAGAATCGAACGCATCAAGAACCATCCGGAACTCCAGCGGGTACTCCTCGGGCTTGCCGGAACGCTCGAAGAAAAGAAGACGCTGCTCGGCGAACGCGAAGCAGCGCTCGAAACCCGTATCGCCGAGGCGCTGGCGGTCAAGGAAACGGAACTGACCGACGGCTTCACACAGGAATGCGAGCGTCTGTCTGCGGCGATCGAGGCCGGCGCCCCTGAGCTAGGCGGCGTCGGTTTGTCGAATGCGGGGCTGCGAAAACTCGGTGAACTTCTCCGCCGCGACCGTGAGTCGCACGAGCAGAGGGAAGAACTGAATCTCGCCGAGTCGTACGGCGATCTGCGAAAGACGAGCGACGTCATCCAATCCAAACTCCACGAGATCGTTCACGAATTGAACTCGAGCCGCGAAGGGGCTCTGGAGATCGAAGAACAGCTCAAACAACTCGCTGCCTCGGGTGAGACCGAGTCGCTGCGCGAGAGTATGGAATCGGCCAAAGAAGAAGTGCGAAAGATCGTTGCCTCGCTCAGATCCCTCGAAGAACTCAACGCCTCCCTCGATCTCCTCAGCGAAGAGACCAGGGGGATCGCGATCAGCTCGGCCCTGCACGCCGGTTCCGGTGCCGGGACGCAGGACGACCTCGTCAGGTTGGCTGAAGAGGTGAAGGGGGTAGCGGAACGGTTCAAGAGCGCGACGCGGCGATTCATCGAGGTGTCGGCGGCGCTCCGAACGTCTGCCGGCGCTTTGGATGTCCTCGCGGAGAGTTCGCCCGAGTTCGCCGCAGCCAACGTGAATCCCGACGACGCGTTGGCGAGCGTGCGCTCCCGTGTTTCGCTCTGGGTCGAACGGGTCGTCGTCCTCTCGGACAAGATCTCGAATGCCCACGAATCCTACGGGGTCGCCGTGAGCTCGCTTCCCGACGCCGAGTCCGAGGGAATTCTCAACCGGTCGTTCGGGGGCGAGCCGCCCGCCGCGGAAGGGACCGACTCCCAGGACGATGGATTCGAAACGCTCGACAGGGGCGAGACTCTGTTTCCCGAACAGAGAGAGACCCCGCGGGAATCCGTCGAAGATGAAACCAGTGATCCGGGCGCAATCGAAGAGATGACGGAGGAACGTGTCGGCCCGCTCGACGACTTCCGGGCTCAGGATCGCGTGACGAAGGACCTGGATCGATCCAGGACCGGCGAAGACGTTGATCGGAGTTTCGAGAGGACCCCGAGGAACCTCCCTGCGGATCAGGTCGACGAGAAAATGCCGTCTCTCGAGCCCGAGCGTTACACGGAGCAGATCCGCGGCGAGGAACTCGGGCGGCAGGAAACGAGATCCGCGGCGTCCGAAGCGCCGAGCGAGACCGTGTGGTCCGGCGAACCGAGGGCGCGAATCGAGACTCCAATGACGGATGATCGAAATGCGCTTGGGGAAGCGTCGCCGGCGAAGGGAACGGCGGTCCGCGACGAGGACGAAGAAGCCGTGGATCTTTACGATCTGGGGGCTGTCGACTACGACCCGGTGCTGCACAACTAAATGGATGGGAGATCCCGACGCATGGCGAACAAACTGGATAGCACAAGTCTGTTCCTCGCGCAGGTCAATCAACATGCGGAAGCGCTTGGCGGCCTGCTCTCGTGTGCGGCGCAAGATGCGATCGACGCCGAGCTGATGGGACGGTGCATCGTCGGCACCGACATGCTCTCGAAGAGCGCGTCCCTCATGGAACTCGGCGAATGGCAGGCATCCCTCGATGGGTACAAGTCTCTGCTGGTCACCTACGGCGACAGGCGCCTCCCCTGGGACGAGAGAATCGCCGAAATCACATCCGAGTTTATCGAAAAAGAGGACATGCTCGTCGCGAGCGCCGGCGGTGGAAGCGCCTTGAACCTCGGGGGCGCGGTATCCGCCGAAGAGCTCCAGGCGCTCTGCCGCGAGGTGAGCGAGCTACTGGAGACCGCCGCTGAAACGAAGGACGGACCGCAGGGCGAAGACCCGTCTCTCCGCGAGGGCGAAAGGTCATATCCGGAGGAAGACGAAGGCCCGTCTTTCCCGGAAGGGGAAAAGGACGAGAGCCGTCCGCGCACGGACGAAGGATCCGGACATGCCGCAAAGGGCGAGCAGAATTCGAAGCCGCAGGAGGGCCGGGCTGTCTCGAGCGATAAACCGGTTCTCGAGTCGAGCATGGAGGAACTCGAGCGGCGTACGGAGGCGGTGCTGGATGCGTGGAGAGGCCTGGACTGGGCATCGGCGAGGGCCGTTGCGCCCACCCTCGACGATGTGCGAAGAGGACTCCTCGTTACCGGTTTCTATGCGCTCTCCATGGAGCGGCTGATCGGGGCGAGGGCCGGGGGCTCGAGCGCTCCGATGATCGAGACCCTCGCTCCCCTGCGCGTCGCCGTTCGCGACTATGCGCGGTTCGTGTCCGCGGAGAGCAACCGGCAAATCGACGTCATCTTTTCGACGGAAGATCGCAAAATGGACGCGAATCTCCTGCAGCCGGTTTGCAGAGTGCTCCAGCATCTCGTCGGTGACGTCTGCCTCCGCTGCCGCGAAGCGAGTCTTCGCATCGAGGTGGGCGTCGACCAAAAGAACGGTGCTCTCATGTGGACGCTTCGCGACAACGGCGAGAACTTCGTCGCCGATTCGCACATCGACCGTGATGAGTACCTCGCGTTCTACCCGGGCTTGCGCGAGGCGAGAAAAATCCTCGGCGACCTTCGCAGCCTCCTCTGGGTCGAGCCTCACGGAAGCGTCGGAACCCGGTTCGCATTCACGACTCCCGCGTCCATTCAGGACGGTTCTTTCATGGTATGGAGAAGCGGTGCGGATGGCGTCGCCGTTCTCTCGAGTCAACTCGGGGACGTCCACCGGGTCGAGGACGTACAGCTGACGTTGGATTCGCACGGCGAGCGCGCGACGATCGACGACCGGCAGGTGCGTGTGGTCCGTTTGGGCCAGATTTACCCCAGAGGGTGCATCGATGGTGACCGTATCGTTGTGATCGGGTCGTTGGAGAAGCGAATGGCGTTCTATATGGAGGGGGACGGGCGGCTGGAGACGGGCATGTGGAAGCAGGATGGCGTCACGGCAGGGCGGGGGATGGGGAGCGGCATGATTCACGTGGGGAACGAACGGTTCCCGCTCGTCGAGGCGGACGGACTGATTCAGAGATACATGGCCACGGTGGACGTGGTCTCCGAGGAGGATGTTTCTGGAGGAGTGGATGTAAACGTGTCTGATCTTTCCCATACGCAGGCAACACGGGAGAAAGATGCGAAAGCTCCTCCAGAGAGTATGTCGAGAAAAGACGGGGTGGACGTGTTGGTGGTCGAACAGAACGAGACGCTGAGAAAGTCTCTCGGCGCCATGCTCTCCGAGAGTGGATTCACGATGAGGATGGTCGACGGACTCGAGGCCGCTCACGCGTTTCTCGACGGAAACCGAGCCTCCGTCATCATCTGCGATTTCAGGCTGCCGTCGATGTCGGCCAAAGCCGTCGTCGAACGGCTCCGGCGCGAGAACCGGAACATCCCCGTTCTGGTGACCACATCCCACCGGGGAGAAAACGCCGAAGTGCTCGTGAAGCGGCTGGGCGTCACGGGATACATCAGCAAGCCGTTGCGCCCGGAGGAGATTGTCTCGCGCGTTTCCAGGACTGTCGGCCAGCGCGAAGTCCACGCCTCGCGGCAGGCGTGACGCTCGCAAATTGAAACTTGCGGTGTCCGGAAATGGTTACAGGTGCCGGCCGCCAGGGGGACACTCAGCGCCAGACTTTCAAGTATAGTGTTTGCAAGTGGTTACGTCTGCGGCTGGGCGGGGTCCCATTTCTTTCAATTGGTATGCTTCGTGCTTAACCCTAGCAAAGGTTCGACTCTTCCAGATTCATTCGAGCAATAAAGGACGGGACCAGATGAGCAAATGGAGAGATTCGGAGTACTCGAACATCGTCATCGGTGGCAGTGAAGACACGGACATCGTGATGACCTCCGTCGAAGCGGCGGAGTACCTCAAGATGCACGTGAAGACCGTCTGCCGGCTGGCCAAGGAAAGAAAAATACCGGCAAAGAAGGTCGGCAGCGAATGGCGATTCCTGAGGAGCGTTCTCGACCGCTGGCTCGCT
>CAZYCB010000451.1:0-3387 GCA_964645735.1 uncultured bacterium
CTCGCAGTCATGGCGCTGCCGCTTCTCGCGTGCATTCTGTTGTTGTTGATACTTCCCTCCCTGGGCCAGCACGTGCTCGCCCGAGGGGTCATTTTCGTAGACCTTGCTCTGGCTCAGATCGCGGCCCTCGGGCAAAGTGTCGCGTACCTCCTTGGCGCTGAGCCCCGCGATCCCAGCGTTTATCTCTGGTCCTTCGGCTTCACTCTCCTGGGCGCGGGACTTTTCAGTTTCCTCTGGGATCGCGAACATACGGTGCTCCAGGAGGCGTTCATCGGAATCTCCTTTGCCCTGGCGACGGCTGCCACTCTCATTCTCTTGTCGAACGCCCCCCACGGCGCGGAGCACGTCCAGGGGATCCTGAGCGGGGAGGCGCTGGGCTGGGTGACCTGGAGGGATGTAGCCGTGATGGCCGTTCTATTCGCCATCGTGGGAGTCTTCCTGTTCTTCAAGCATAGAACCCTGATGCTTTGTTCCGAGGACCCCAAAAAGGCGCGGTCGAAAGGCCTGTCGGTCAAGATGTGGGATTTCTTTTTCTACGCGGCATTCGGTCTTGTGGTCACGAGCTCGGTCAAGGTGTCGGGGGTCCTGGCGGTGTTTTCGTACCTGATCGTGCCGGTGGTGTGCGCCACACTCTTGGGACAGAAGGGTCCAGCGAAGATCTACTTGGCCTGGGGACTTGCGTTCGCGGTTTCCGTTCTGGGTTCGGTCTTGTCATACGCCAAAGACTGGCCCATGGGAGCCACCATCGTGTGTCTCTTCGGTCTGACGGTGGCCGTCATCTCGGCCACGGTTCGTATGAAGAAAGTCGATTCCCGCGCGGGTGGAGATCCGGCGGCGTGAGGATGACCGCGGCAGAGCCCCCGCCGCTCGGATCTGGTTGTCCAGCGACGGGGGCCCGAAAAACACTCACCTCTGGGATCTGCTACTTGCAGCTCCCGTCACGCAGATGCTGCCGGATGGAGAGGCAGTCGCCAGCGTCGCTCGATCGGTTCGTGCGGAGACGATACTGCTGGGTTTTCACGTTTCCGCTGTCGCCAATTCCGAAGAACGATCCGAGAGCGAAAAACCCGAAACGGTTCTTGAGCTGATAGCCCGTGCCGTCTTCGGGACGGGACCAATCTTCGTCCATCCCGTTGGGAATGCCATCGCCGTCCGCATCCCGAAACCACGCGAAAGAATGACCGTCCCCTGCCGTCGTGTCGGCAAGCGCTGGGGACGTTCCGAACGCCGAAATGAACATGACGATACCCGTGAGGATACCCAGGACGAATCCGGTTCTGATCATTGCGATCCTCCCTCTGCGGTGCGAATCCTATAGAATCAAACTTCACAGGCCAGTTCGTGCCCCCGATCATCACGACTCTGTACTGGAAGATCCCACTCCCCCGATTGGACGAGGCATGGGCGAAAAGGTTACCGCGCGTTTTCTCGATATCCTCTCCATCTCCTGAGCCGTCGCACTTCACATCGTCCGGAACCTTGCGAATTTTTTCACACCTGGCCGGCGAACAGGGGGTGGGCTCCCACCCTGGCGTCAACTCGTGGCTCCCCGGGGCGCCTGGGCGAATGTCTCCAGGACGAGGAGGTTTGACGTCGCGCGGTGACATGGCAACAGGCGTGCGGTTCAAAAAACCCAATAGACCTAACCTATAACAAGACAATAGATTACCAAACATAAAGTGCCGTAGGACCCAGCGATGCTCTTAAGATTTATCTGATTTTTGCCCACGAAAACCACCCCTTGCCGATTTGTTTAACCTGGATTATTATTAATTTGGCATTGTGATTGGCTTCACAATTTGGTCTAATAAGCGGCGACGCGCACCCCGCATCGACCCGACGACGACACGCCAATCCATCGCCTGTTGAGGCGTACGTCCGGAGGCAAAACGATGACGACCGCTGAACGAACAAGCATCATCAACGATTTTCTCGCGAGCATGCACGTATTCTCGTCGGCCATCGACGATCTCATGGCCGCACAGCTTCAGGACGAGCTCGGCGGCGAGCTGACCATACCGCAACTGAAACTCCTCAAACTCGTCGCACGAACGGAAACGGAAACGATCAGTGAGATCGCGACGTTTCTTGGAGTAAGCAATGCCGCTGCGAGCAAAGCGGTGGATCGGCTCGCGCGACGCGATATTATCGAGCGAAAGGAATCCGCAGACGACCGCCGAGCGACGCGGCTTGCGCTGACCGTGAAAGGCACGTTCCTGTTGAAGCGGTACGAAGACGTGCAGAACCGAGTCCTCGAGGGCCTTTTTCGGCAATTCATGCCGGAGGATTTCATCGAAACCGCGGAGCTGCTCGATCAGCTGTCCGCCGACCTCCTCGACGAGGAATCGGGGCCGCACGAGCTGTGTTTTCGCTGCGGAATATATTTCCGCGAGAAATGCCTTCTCAGGGATCTGCACCAACGGACCTGCTACTGCAATCTCCGCAAACGGAAGAAGAACGGCACAGACAAGGACCAGGGCATGGGCGCCTCTGAGAGATGACGACACGCGAGGACGGCGCGAAGCGACGACGAACATAAAAGGGGGAACGATGACCGAGACGATGACCGGATTGGAACAGACGTCTTGCGATCAGATGACGCTCGAGACCCTCAGAGAGTTCCCCGAGGGTCGGAACATCTGGACGTGCATTCAATGCGGGCTGTGCGCGGGAACGTGTCCGTACGGCGACCACATGGACTATCCGCCTCGCCGCGTAATCGGCTTGCTGCGCGAGGGCATGCTCGACGAAATCTACAGCAGCGACAGTATGCTCTACTGCGTCGCCTGCTACGCGTGCAAGGCGAAATGCCCCCGCGGAATCGATCTGACGGGAATTCTCCTGCCGCTCATGAAAGAGCAGGTGCTGGTTCACCACCCCGCACTCCCCGCCGAGCTTCAGAAAGCGCTCGAGAACATGCTGCGCTACGGCAACCCGATGGGCGAGTCGCCGAGAAAGCGCGCCGCGTGGACGAAGACGTCGCCGGTCCCGGTGCGGATCCTGTCCGAAGACCCGCGCCCCACGGATGTTCTCTGGTTCGTCGAGTGCTACACGTCGTATTACCCGCGGGGCCAGGATAACTGCCGCGCGACGGCGAAGATTTTCAACCGGCTGGGAGCCGATTTCGCCATCCTGGGGAACGAAGAAAAATGCGCCGGCGAGTGCGGCCGTCTTTCGTGGGAGTCGGGGCTGTTCACGACGCTCATGGAATACAACATGCAGCTCTTCGCGAAGTACAAGTTCAACCGCATCGTGACCTCCTGCACCCATGCGTATGACGCGTTCCGGTACCGTTATCCGATTCTCGGTTTCGCATACGAGCTCGAGCACACCACCCCGTATTTCGCGCGGCACCTGGACAAGCTGAAGCCGCTCATGACGAAGAAG
>CAZYCB010000452.1:0-12923 GCA_964645735.1 uncultured bacterium
GAAGGACTTGCCGATCTGGGCGTACGCCATCTCGATCATGATCGACTCGATGGCGGCGAGCGGCGTCGTGCCCCTGCGCATGTCGAAAATCGCCGGAGCTCCGCCATAAACGAAAGGCGCGCCCGGATTGACGATCTGGTGAATGACGAGTCCGCTCAAGCTCTCCGCGGTGTGCTGGACGAGAGAGCCGGCGAGAGTCACCGGGGCCGTCGCGCCGCAGAGCGGCATCGAGACGGTCTCAGCAGGTATTCCGTTCGCGGCGCAGTCCATCAAGGCCTGACACGTGAGATCGCTCCACATGAGAGGTGGCGATGGGCAACAGTCGAATATCGCGAGCGGTTTCTTCTCGAGCTCCTTCGCTCCGCCGCGAACTTCCGCGAGCATCGCGAGCATCACGGGGAAGGCGTCTGTCGTGAACGTTCCGGTGATGATCGGTTTGCGGCTGAAGACGAGTCCGAGAAAAAGACGAAAACGATCGGCGAGCCCGTAGGGAACGTCGTTCGGGACGACGCCCGTGCTCTGCGCGTCGTAGGCGGAAAGGCGGTCCGAGACCACCACGAATTCGACGACGTCCCTCGTCGAGGGTTTTCTCGACCGCCGTTCGCCGAAATCGTAAATCGAAATGGCGGCCGACCCGGGATCGAAGATCACCCGATCGTCGCCGATGGAGGCGACCGGAAGCCCTTCGCGGTCGAAGAGGGTGAATCGCTCGGGCGCCGTGTCGATGCAGCGGTCGACGAGGCTTTCGGGGATAAACACCCGCGTGCCGTCGTCGGACACCGACGCTCCGGCGCCGGCGAGGCGTTCCACAGCCTCGCGGTTCTCGACGGCGACGCCTATCTTCTCGAGCGTGTCGATGGCTTCACCGACGACTTGGTCGACGCGTTCCTCGGTGAGAAGTTCGGTCCAGGGCAAGTGCGTATTTTCCACGTGTCGTCTCTCTCGCCCCTATGGGCCTTCTTGGTGTCTGAAACGGCAGTTTACCATGCCGCAGTACTCGCACACTTCGGTATCGCGCATGTCGACGGGCTGATCGCCCACCGTCATCGCGAACGTGATCGATTTCCCCGGGACGAGCATGCAGCCCTCGGTCAGACGAACGCCCAGTGCGTCTCCCTCGACGGAAGCGAAGACCCACTTCTGTTCGGCCACGTTCCAGCCGCCGTAGCCGGGGCTGAATCTCGGACTGCACTTGAGTCCCGATTCGGCCACCTTTTCGCGGATAAGTGATTCGGCGGCCTCCGCCGCGGCTTCGGCCGCTGCCGACCCGTAGCTGTCGAGGATGAGGGCGCGGCTCAGGTCGCCCGCGTCCTTGTACTGGCCGACCGCCTCCTCCAATTTCGGGCCGATCGTGACGAGGCACACAACGAGGGCTCCAATATGACAGACGTAGTGGGAGTGGAAGTACTCGTCGTTCGTCATCATGCGGTACGAACACGCGGTTTCGATGAGCTTGGGTGCGGTCTTCTCCATTTCCTCGAGCATCGCGGCCACGCGGGAGGGGATGGGGCTGCGGCCGTACCCGAGACATCTGGTGATCTCGTCCCTTTTGACGGAGATCTCGAAGCCAGCTGCTCTGTGAATTCTGGTCATAGGTAACCTCTTGCTCTCATCGCCATTCTCGCGGCGCGCTAACGTTTGGACATTCCGACGGCAACCTCGCGTATGAAGGCGGGCGTCGTGCCGCAACACCCGCCCACGGCGTTTACCCCCATGTCGAAGAGCCGGAGGGCATCTCCGGCGAAATCCGCAGGGGTCTGAGCGTACACCGCGGCTCCGTTTTCGACACGCGGTTTTCCCGCATTCGGCTGACAGAGGATTGGCAGCCCCGTGGCTCCCCGAAGAATCCGGCCCAGCTCGGTCATCGCGGCGCTCTCGATCGAGCAGTTGGCGCCCACCGCGTCGGCCCCCGCGTCTTCGAGCTTGCGCACGGCGCGGACGGCCTCGTCGCCCATGATGGTGAAAAACCCGCGCGGGTTCTTGTTGAACGTGAGCGTCACTGCGACGGGCGCTCTGGCGGACGCTTTCGCCGCCGCGAGAGCGATGAGAGCCTCCCTCAGGTCGACCATCGTTTCGATCAGCACGAGATCGAAATCGGCGTTCATTCCCTCCAGCTGGTGGGCGAACTCGATCCCGATTTCCCCCTCGGTCGCCGTCCCCACCGGCGGGAGGAACTGGCCGGTGGGTCCCATCGATAGGGCGACGAACCGGCGGCGCCTCACGGCGCGATCGAGGGACAAGACGCGTTCCTCGCCGTTCGAACCGCAGCCGCTGTCGGGCTCCGAGGCGAACTCAGCGACAGCCTCTTGGGCGAGCTCTACGCCTCTCGTGTTGAGTTCATCGGCGGCACCGTCCAGAGCGAACCCCTTCAGGCGCGACCGCGTGCCGCCGAACGTGTTCGTTCCGATCACCTCGGCGCCTGCCTCGAGGTACGAAGCGTGCACCTGCCGCACGAGCGACGGGTGATCACGGTTCCACTCTTCGGGGGGCCGGCCCAGCGGGAGGCCTTTCGCGATCAGCATCGTCCCCATCGCCCCGTCGAAGAGGACCCCGCCGTCATAAATGCGCTGGATGATGTGTGCGGTCGTCAATGCATTCCGTTGCTACGAGAGCAATGCCTCGGCCACGTGAACTGCTTCGACGGCGTTGTCGGCGTAGCCGTCGGCGCCTATCTCGCTTGCCCATGCTTCGCTCGTCGGCGCGCCGCCGACGAGCACCTTCACACGAGTTCTCAAGCCGGCGTCTTTCAACTTCTGAATCACTTCGTTATGCCCGATCATCGTCGTCGTGAGTAGAGCGGACATGCACACGAGGTCGGCATCCAGACTCTTCGCTTCCGTGACGAAGCGATCGTAGGGAACGTCGGCCCCGAGATCGATCACGCGGTAACCGCTCGCGGCGAGCATCGTGGCGACGAGCGTTTTGCCGATGTCGTGTATGTCCCCCTGTATGGTCCCGATGACGACGACCCCTTTGGTCTTCTCCTTCGAGGGGTGGCTTAAAAGGGTGGGGCGGAGGACATCGACGGCGGCCTTCATCGTCTCCGCGCTGAACGCGAGTTCGGGAAGAAAGTACTCGCCGCTCTCCCAGAGCTCTCCCGCACGCCGGACGCCCCGGGAGAACCCTTTCTCGATGACATCGAGAACGTCGAGTCCGCGTCGAAGACTCTCGCGGGCGAGTTCGATCGCACCTTCGCGGTCGCCCTTCAACACGGATTGTTCGCATCGCGCCAGGAAATCATCCATATCGTTCGCTCCACCGATTGAGACGCCGACAGGCCGCTCCGTTCACTCCTTGACTCGATCCACACGTCATTCTAGGGAAAAGGGAACAGCGGTGTCAAGTCGAGTGCCGGGCGGCGGGTGCACCGCGAGCGGCGTGTGTTCGGAAGGTCGAAGTTCCGGACGGCTCCGCGGACAGCTGCCGGGGGTGCGTGCGCCGGGCGGCGCTTCCAATGCTTCTGGGCTGCAGGACCACCGTGTTCGTCTCCGCCCCACCCGGATTCTCTCCGTTCGACGCCAGCGGGACCATGTGGTATATTCCTTCGAGAGAGGTTGTGGCGGGAGAGGGAATCAAGCCGGATATGAGTCTTTTCAACGACCAATCGATAAAAACGGATAACCCCGGGTTTACACATCTCAGAGTCTACTCCTCGTACAGTCTCGGTATCGGACTCAACACGCCCGCGGAGATCTGCGCGCGCGCCAAACAGCTGGGCTACTCGAGCGTGGCCATCACCGATACGCAGGGCACGTACGGCTTCATCGAGTTTCACGTTGCCGCGAGAAGTTACGGCTTGAAGCCAATATACGGCGTCATCGCCGGTCACGGCCCCATCGGGCGTCCGGGGGCGGAGAGGTTCGAAGTCGGACTCCTCGCTCTCTCCCGGAAGGGTTTGCGCAACCTGGCGGCGCTCGCGAGTCTCACCGCCGAGACCGGCGTGGCGCCCGGCATCGAGATGCTCTGCGTCAACTCCGCCGACGTGATCGCTTTCGCGGGGGCTCCCGGCAGCGAGATCTATAAGCTGCTCCTCCAAGGCGACGAGGAAAACGCGCGCAAAGTCGCTGGCGCCTTGAGGGACGTCTTCGGCGGACGCTTCTTCGTCGAGATCCAAGACCACGGAGTGAGCGAAGAGCGGCTGCAGGCCAACAGACTCCTCGGCGTGGCCTCGAGAATCCAGGTCGCCCCGCTTCTCACGCACGAAGTGCGGTACATGGAAAGAGGGATGCGCGACTTCTACGCGATGATTCGCGGCATCCGCCATCCTGGAGAAAACGGCGGCTTCTTCCGCAATGATCGGCAGGCGGCGGACTGGTGCATGAAGTCTCCCGTCGAAGTGAGTCAGCTCCGGTCGTTCTACGAGTCTGCCTACGACAACACGGCTCGTATCGACGAGATGATCCCCGGGGATCTTCTCGACGAGATCGACACGGAAGGGGAAACGCCGGCGGAAGTCACGCCGCGCGGCGCCTCGCGCGATGAGATTATCGAACGGTGCGTGCGCGCCCTCCGCGAGCGTGCCGGGACGCACTCCGACGAGGAGATCGCACACGGCAGGGCCATTATCGAGGAGGAAGTCGGCGAGGCTCTCACCGAAGGGTACGGTCCCGTTTTGGTTCTCTTCGAGCGCGTTATGACGCGCCTTCGCGACGCGGGCGTCGAACTCGGTCCCGCCACGGGTCTCGGACTCCAATCGCTCTGCGCGCATCTGCTGGGGATCACGGCGTTCGACCCGTACCGGTACGACGGAGGCTTTCATCCGGAATTCGATTCGAGCGCAAGGGAGACGAGCGAGTTCGAACTCCAGCTCACCGGCGAGACCAGGGCCCAGGCGGCTCACGAAATCGTGGCGATGTTCGGGCCGGGAGAAGTCGGATATCTCCCCGCGGTGGAACGCGTGACCCCGGCCAAGGCCGTGCGTATGGCTGCATCGATCGTGGAGGCGTCCGAAGGGGAACTCGACGAGATCCAGAGGATCGTTGCGCGTCATCCCGGCGTCTCGATCGGAAAGCTGCATGAAATCGACCGGAACGTGGCACGGCTCTATCGGCAGTCGCTCGGCGTGAGGGATTTGCTCGCCCGGGCGGCTCTTCTCGAGGATCTGCCCGTGGGGTTCGTCCGTTCGAGGCGGAGCCTCGCGCTGTCTCCCATTCCGCTGACGGATTTTCTGGGACACTCGATCGATTCGGAAACGGGGGACTTATTCGTTCAGGCGGGGCGGGACGATTTTCCCGTAGGACGCATCCACCGCGTGGACGTGACGTCGCTCGGCGCGCTCAGCGTCGCGGTGCGAACCGACCGCGAGCTTCGCACGAAGAGAATTGCCGACTACGGTTGGGAGGGTTTCCCGCTGGACGACGCCGACGTGTGGAAAAAGATCCAGAGCGGCGACACGGCGGGGATCTTCCTTTTCGAGGGGCCGGCCGTGCTCGAGCAGCGGAAAAACTTCGAGCTTCGCACGATCAACGACCTTGTCAACCTGCTCGCGTTGATGCGGCTTCGGGAAGGGGAGGAATCCTTGGGGGAACGACTCAGCGCTTTCGTGTCGGAAAGTCCAGCATACTTGCCCGGAGAAGAAGACGTCGGGCCGGTTATCGCGGCCACACGCGGGCATATCCTCTATCTCGAACAAATCCGGGATATCATTTGCGTGTTCGCGGGAAAGCCTCCTCTCGAGGCGTGGAAAATGGCGCTCGATTTGCGGTCGCCATCTCCCGGGGTGCTATCCGCGGCGCGGTCGCGCTTCATGATGGGTGCGGCCGAGAGGAATGTGGCACTCGAGACGGCCAACCAGTGGTTCGAGCGTCTTCTGTTCAATTCAGAAACCGCAATCAGCCGCAAGCGCGTGTTCGCGGACGCGCTCCTCGTTTACAAGCTCTTCTTCATGAAGGTGCGCCACGAGACGTCGTTCTACGCCGCCCTCCTCAATGCGAACGTGGAGAACGAGGGGAAGCTCGCCCGGTATCTGGGTCCGCTGCGGACACGAGGGATGATCGCAGAAGTCGACGTCAACCGCAGCGACGTCGAGTTTACCGTGGAGGACGAGAGAGTTCGCGTCGGATTGTTCGCCGTACCTGGACTCTCTACGGAGGTCGCGGAGCGTATTGTGAAGGCGAGGGGGAAATCCGGGTTCGACACGCCGGAACAGTTCCTGCGAAAGGTAGGAGCCATGCACGTCGGGCGCGACGACATACGGCGTCTCGTCGAGGCCGGAGGATTCGACTCGTTCGACGAAGGGCGTGCTGAAATTGTGAAGCGCCTCTCGGCGCTTCTCGGCCGGAGGTCGGTGCGGACGAAACCGGACGGGCAGGGCCAGCTCGAACTCCCGTTCGACGGATGAGCCTCCCCGGCTCGATTCCCCCGTGGGCGATCGGCCGAAAATGTTTGACTTGCGCGGCTTGGGGTGCTATTTGTAGACCGCTTGCAGACAGCGTGCGAACCAACCTTCGAGCGTCCCCATCGTCTAGGCCGGCCTAGGACACCGCCCTTTCACGGCGGCAACAGGGGTTCGAATCCCCTTGGGGACGCCAATTCTCACCTCGTGACATAGGAACGAACGGATAACGATCATTCGCGACAGGTTGTGACCTTTCGCCGCGTTCGGGACTTTCCAGGAACTCGGACCGACGCAGCCTGGAAGAAACGTGCTACATTCCGTGTGGTTCGTCGACCAACCCGGAGGTGGTTCACATGTCCCGATTCGCTCTGGTTGTGTGCATCGCCGGCGTGTGCGCGTCTTCTCTCGCTCGGGCCGCTGTCCTCGAGGTCCCGCTGCCCCAGCTTCACGGCACCTACACGGTTTATCCCTCACCCAATAGTACCGCGGAATTTTCCGTGACGCCCATGCCAGCGGGTGTCCGTAGCGTCTCTATCCGGCTCTCCGGCGAGACGAACGTGCGGCAATGGTTCTGCGATTTGGATCCGCCGTTCGATCTGCCTGTGACTTTGTGTGCCGCGATCCCGGACCCGGTCACCGGAGGCGGATGGTACGTTTGCGGGCGGATCGCGTGGGAGACAGGCTCATTCGGGGTAACTTTCCCGTTTCGCCCCTACGCTCCGGAACTCTTCGGCCAACCCACATGGGACTTTTTGCGCATGCGTCCCGGAGTTGTGGAGTTGTCGGGTGGTGGCGCCCCCATCATCGACATCTGTTGGCCCATCGGCGAGCTCTCGCAGGCCACCGTGACGGGCGCATTCCTCGTGATCGACGGGGATTTTCCCATTCCTGTGGAACCGACGACGTGGGGGCAGATCAAGTCTCTGTACGGCGAGTAGAGAATAATCTCCCGATCGGGGACGACTCCCGGCGTGCTCATCTTCCTGCAGCATCCCGCCCACGATGACGGGACCTCGCATCGATACCCTCAGAGCGGACGTCTTCGCGGGCCGTGTCTGAACATGCGGCTTTTCGGCCTCGATCTCCGGCGGGTGACGAGACTCTTCGGTGCGGAGTCCCCTGGATGGAGCGAGCTGATCGTGGCGGCATGGAAGGGATGATCCTCCACCGTGGCGAGCGTGTTTCGAGTCAATTTCTCGATCGCGCGGAGCATCGGGATCTCCTGAAAGTCGCAGAAGGAAAGCGCCGTGCCGGCCGCTCCAGCGCGGGCCGTCCGGCCGATGCGGTGGACGTAGCTCTCGGCATCGTTGGGCAGCTCGTAGTTGATGACGTGTGAAATCCCGTCGACATCGATTCCGCGGGCGACGATGTCGGTGGCAACGAGGACCTTGATGGTGCCGCGGTTGAAGGCCGAGAGTGCGCGCTGCCGCGCGCCCTGGCTCTTGTTCGAATGGATCGAACCGGCGGAGATCCCATTGCTGGACAGCTGCCGCATGACGCGGTCGGCGCCGTGCTTCGTCCGAGTGAAGACGAGCGTTCTTCCCGTGCTGCCGTCTTTCAGAATGCTCGTGAGGAGCGCGAGTTTATGGGCGCGCTCGACGAAGAGAACCTTTTGCGTGATGTTTCCGGAAACCGACGCCGGCGGAGTGACGGCGACGTGTACGGGGTGACGGAGCATGTCGGAGGCAAGTCGGGCGATATCCGCCGTCAGCGTGGCGGAAAAGAACATCGTTTGCCGGGACGCGGGAAGTTGGGACACGATCTTGCGCACGTCGCGGACGAAGCCCAGGTCGAGCATTCGATCCGCCTCGTCGATGACGAGCATTTCGATCCGGCCGAGACGGACGTACCCTTGGTTCATCAAGTCGAGAAGGCGTCCGGGAGTCGCGATGAGAATGTCGGGAGATTGCCGGAGCGCCTTGAGCTGCGGGCCCGCAGGTACGCCGCCGAGAATCACGGCGGTGCGCAGCGGGAGATGGCGGCCGTAGCTGTCGAACGCCGCTCCGATCTGCTGGGCGAGTTCTCGCGTGGGTGTCAGAATCAACGCCCGTATGCCCTTCGCTCCTTGCGTGCGCCGTTCGTGGAGCAGCTGGAGCATCGGGAGGGCGAACGCGGCCGTCTTTCCTGTCCCTGTCTGCGCGGTCGCAAGAAGGTCCTTGCCGGCGAGCGCCTCGGGAATGGCGACCTGCTGGATTTCGGTCGGGCTGAGATAGCCTTCTTCCGCGATGGCGCGGAGAATGGGTTTATTCAAAGAGAGACGTTCGAAAAGGTCAGTATGCATACGTTCCTGTCTTGATTGCCCGAGATCTAGAGCGGCGAAGTCTCGATGGTGCACTCAAAACAGGTTGGAATGCCGAGAGGTGACGCAGAAAATCGTCGGAAGGTTATAGTGTCGATTACCGTACCGCCTCAACATACCCGAAAACGGGGTATTGCGCAACACATTAAAAAGCGCGATTGCGTGCGGGTCCTGAACCGGCGGGTCCTGAGATAATCCGCTTCACCATGCCCGTTTGTCAGTCGTTCTCGGGCGCTGGCGACGCAACATGCTGTTGCTATTGTTCTTGCAGTCCGTTTTGGAACTTGTCAAGGCCGCTGGCCACCCGCCGAAAGAGCAAGATTCGATCCACTCGAACGAACCCCCGGTGTGATACAGTTTTCCGCATGAAAGCGATGGTGCTTCAGCGGATTTGCGACCTCGCTCGCAGCCAAACGCCGCTCGAGCGGGACGACGTTCCCATTCCAACTCCCGCGGACGGCGAGATTCTCATCAAGATCTCCGTGTGCGGCGTCTGTCACACCGAACTCGATGAGATCGAGGGTCGCACTCCTCCGCCGCGGTTCCCGGTGGTACCGGGGCACCAAGTCGTGGGCGTCGTCGAAAAAACCACAGATGGAACGAAACGTTTCAAACGAGGCGACCGCGTGGGTGTCGCGTGGATCTACTCCGCGTGCGGTACGTGCAATTTCTGCCGCGAAGGACGCGAGAATCTGTGCCCGGACTTCAAAGCGACGGGGCGAGACGCCGACGGAGGGTATGCCGAGTGGATGACGGTTCCCGAGGCGTTCGCGCACGCGATTCCTTCCGTTTTTTCGGACGCTCAAGCGGCGCCGCTTCTCTGCGCGGGCGCGATCGGTTACCGTTCGCTCAAACTCTCCCGCTTGAAGGACGGTCAGAATCTCGGTCTCACGGGATTCGGGGCTTCGGGGCACCTGGTGGTCAAGCTTGCGAAACACGTCTATCCGCGGTCGAACGTCTTCGTCTTCGCGCGAAGCGCGGAGGAACGCGAGTTCGCGAAAAGCCTCGGCGCGGTGTGGGCTGGCGACTCGAGCGACGAATCGCCCGAGAAGCTCGATTGCATCATCGACACCACCCCGGTGTGGAAACCGGTTGTGGACGCGCTCTCCAATCTGCGCGCGGGCGGGCGTCTCGTCGTGAACGCGATACGCAAGGAAGACGCGGACAAGAGCGTTCTTCTCGATCTCGACTATGCGCGGCACCTGTGGCTGGAAAAAGAAATCAAGAGCGTGGCGAACGTCGAGAGACGCGATGTCACCGAGTTCCTGAAAGCGGCTGCCGAGATTCCCATCGAGCCCGAGGTACAGGAGTATCGTTTGGAAGACGCGAACCGGGCGCTCGTTGATTTGAAGGAGCGAAGGATCCGAGGCGCAAAGGTCCTGAGGGTCCGCCCGTGAGGGGCGGCAAACGAGTCCTCTCGAACGGCGACAACGTGACGGAAACGAGAAGAGCACCGGGCGGACTCCACTACATGGTGGGGACCGCGTTTTGTTTCAGCCTGATGAGCTTGATGGTCAAGGTCGTCGGGCAGCGGCTGCCCACCGCCGAGGTTGTTTTCGTCCGGAGCGCGGTGACGCTCCTGATCTCGTACGCCATGGTCCGGGCAGCGGGCATTCCGGTGTGGGGCAACCGGAGAACGCTGCTGGCGCTCCGGGGCCTGGCCGGGTTCGGCGCGCTCTTCTGCTTTTTCTATGCGGTCACGAGACTCCCGCTGGCCGACGTTACCGTGATCCACTTCACTAACCCCGTGTTCACGACGCTGCTGGCAGCCGCGTTTCTCGGCGAACGGTTGGGGAAGAGGGAACTCTTCGGCCTTCCTCTGTGTCTCGCTGGAGTCGTGTTCGTGGCCCAGCCGTCCTTTCTCTTCGGCGAAGGAGCCCGCAGCCTCGATATGCTCGCCGTTGCGGTGGCGCTCTGTGCGGCGATCCTTTCATCCATCGCGTACACGGCCGTGCGGGGACTTCGTGAGACGGACGATCCTCTGGTGGTCGTGTTCTACTTTCCGCTCGTGGCGACTCCGGCCTCCGTTCCGTTCATGATCACGAAAGCGATGTGGCCGACACCCCTCGAGTGGCTCCTTCTCGTGGGCGTCGGGATCGTCACGCAGATCGGGCAGCTCTTTCTCACGAAGGGGCTCCACCGGGAACGCGCGGGACGAGCGACCTCCATGAGCTACATTCAAGTGGTGTTCGCGGCGGTGTGGGGGCTTCTGTTTTTTCGGGAAACTCCCAACTCGATGTCGATCGTCGGGGCGGCTCTCATCCTATGCGGTATGCTCGTCGTCTCGCGGGCACGCTTCGAAACCCTCTCGGAGGCGTCGGCATGGCCCGTTAAAAAGGGCAGGAAGCTGTTCGGGCGGAAACCTGGATCCCGGGCCTGAGGGCATGAGGCGCGTGCACGCTCGTGGAGCCTGGTCGCTGAGCGAAGCAGCGCTCAGTCCCCGACGGTTACGGGAGGCTGGAGAAGTCCTTGCGCGCCCTGCCCCTTGATCGAGTACCCGCCACCCGGCAAGTTGAACACACCAATCTCGCCCGGTGCGGCCGGATCGGCGTTCCAGCCGACGGCGGTGGGGTTGTTGGTGAACGGATTCCGGGGATACTGTCCGTTCGGCATCTGCAGGAGCAGGTCGGCTTCGTCAGCCTGCTGGGGGTAGATGCCGAGACTCTCCACGGAGAACGCTTCCATGCCGATCTGAATGACGTGCACGTTCTCCCTGACCAGGGCGTCTTTCGCGCGGCTGGCGAACTTGAGGTAGTTCGGTATGATCATCACTGCGAGTATGCCGATGATGGCCACGACAATGGCAAGCTCGATCATCGTGAATCCCTGGGAGCGTTTGAAAATGGGGTTCATATGGTTTCCTGGTCTTCCCTGTTATGCGCGGATGTTCCTCGCAACCTCGCGGTTCTCATTCGTGCTCGTCGGCAGCTGGGCGCCGGCTCGATCGTCGTAAACCCACCGCGATCTCACGCAGCCCACGTCGCGTGAAACGTTTTCGCAGGCACCGCGCGACTCACCACAACGGAAAGTGGAAGATTCGTGCCAAGGCACGTCGTGACCGGCGGTGGAGTATGTTGTTGACTTTCCGATGATTGCAGGATTGTTGCGTTTCCGGACATATCGAAGCGCATTGCGCCGCTCGCGAGGATCGTGCGGCTCGCACTCGGCGGTGTGCGGAGAGGACGGCGCCCCGCCGCCGGGGGTCGTCCGCGGCGTTCATCTCGCAGTCAACGGAGGGCCGGAAATCGTGCGGAGGGGCAACGGCTTACGGCGGAATGCGCCGCCGATCGAGGACCGGCGGTGCGAAAGAAAGGGCGAGTTCCGACGGGTCGCCCGACTGGCTCGGAAATTGCGAAGAACAGGCGGGGACGTGCACTAAGCGACGTGCCCGCAATTCGATTCACACGATAGGCTGCTGTAACGACCGGGCCGAGGGAGGCCCCTCATGAGGTTCAAGAAATACGCGAAGAAGTACATCGTCCATCGTTTTCAATATCGTCTGTTGGCGAACACCCTCGTTTATATCGCCGCCGTCGTTCTGGTGTTCGTGGGGGTGTTATTCGCGCCGCTGATGGTCGCTTTGAACTCGGACGCCCTCAATTCGCCCGCCGTCCAGAACGCGGCTCATCAGTTCATGACGCTCCACACGCGTTTGTGGCCCGCCGTGATTTTGCTCGCGGCCCTTCTCGTCGTGCACACGATCATCTTCTCGCATCGAATCGCCGGTCCGCTCGAAAGAATTCGCGGCGAGCTCAAGAAGATCGGCGACGGCAATCTCACGGTCCACGTGAAGGTTCGCAAGCACGATTATCTTCACGAACAGGTCGGTTCCGTGAATGAAATGGTCGAAGCTCTCCGCGACAAGGTCCGCACCATCGAGGAGAGCCAGGAGAGGGCCAATGTCGCGTTGATCAAACTGCAGCGAGCGGTGGCCCGAGGAGCCGGCCCCGAGATGACCGGGGAGATCGAAGAGCTCGGCGTCGTCCTCGAACGGTTGAGAACCAGCGTCGGAGAGTTTCAGATCGAGCACGATGCGGCGGGCGCGCTTGCCGCGAAAGCCGCTTGCAGCCGCGCGAAAACATCGGATGTATCGAAGAGGTGCGAAGTGCCGACGAACGTCTAACTACTCGGTGTTCTCGAAGACAAACCCTGACGGCATGGCGGCCGCCCGGTACAGACGGGCGGCCGTTTCGCATTTGATTTATGGTGTTCCCTGATGTATCTTCCGTGGGAATTTGATCGCGGAAGGCAAGCCGTCCGCAGCGGTTGCCCGCGCAGAAGAGGATC
>CAZYCB010000453.1:0-1519 GCA_964645735.1 uncultured bacterium
GACGCTGACGCACGAGTAGGTGGTCCCCAGATCTATCCCGATTACCTTGGACATTGGATACTCCTTGGCCGGCTAAGAGCGTCTCCAGATGGCAATTTCCAACTGGCTATCTTATTTTGCAACTATGACTTTGGCGGGCCGTACGACGATGTCGCCCAGACAGTACCCCTCCTGCACAACCTCGACGACCTGGTTGGATTCTGCACCCTCCCGGTCGATCTGGGCGATCGCCATGTGGTAGATCGGGTCGAAAGCGGCGTTCATCGCTTCGATTTTTCGGACGCCGTGTCTCTCCAGGGAAGAACTCAAGTTGCTGTAAATCAATCGGATACCACGGATGAAATCGTCGTCCCTGTCTCCGACTACCGAAAACGCCCGCTCGAAATCGTCCATGCTCGTCAAGATGTCGAGAATGACTTCGGCTTTCGTCCGCTGCTGAAGCAATTCCCATTCCTTGCGGGTCCGTTTTCGATAGTTGTCGAACTCGGCAACGCTCCGGAGCCACCTGTCCTTTAGATCCTTCACCTCGCTCTTCAGCGATTCGTTCTCCTCCGTGAGCTGCACGATCTTCTCGTGCTTGTGGTCGAGGAGTTCCCTGAGTCCTCTTTTGGCCGGTTTACGCTCCGTGTCATCCTTGGTGTGGAGAGCCTTTCGATGAGCCGGCCGGATGGATTCGCCGTCCCCCGGAGAGGCCTTCTGTCCCTGGGCGCTCTCTACCGCACGGGCGTTGGTGTCCCCCGCGGCCACTTCCCCCCCCGGGGCCGCCTCGTCTGCGGCCGATGTTTCCCCACCCTCGTGCATCGGTTTCTGCTTCGCGTCGTCAGGGTGTCCGTGATCGTCGGGCATCTCTCACTCCTTCTTTCCTTCGCCATCAGGCCGTCGATAATCCGCGCCGGTTCTCGCTGAGACTCGGCCGGCGGATCGCGGCATCGTCACTCACTCGAGCCCGAGCGCCGAGGACACGTGGCGTACCGCGTCGAGCCCGGGTGTATGTCAGAAGTACTCTTCGCCGATCGCCCCGAGTTCATGAGCCGCCAAGCCGACCAGATCGCGCATGTAGCCGTAACGCATCCGCGTGGGTCCGATGATTCCGAGGACGCCGCGTGCAGCGCCCATGCGGTAACCGGCCGTTACCACACTGAACGCCCGCAGGTCCTGCTCGTCGTGCTCGCTCCCGATCGTGATCCGTGTCCGTTCCCCCAGACGCTGAACGAGAATTGCAGTGAGGAGTTCCTTGTCGCGGAGCAGCTTTAGGAGCAGCTGCAGCAGCCGCGGATCGGATCTCTCGGGCGGCTCCAGCAGGTGCCCTCTCTCCTCGAAATACAACTCCACGGCGGGCGGGTCCGAAAAGATATCCTCGCGGTGGATCGACACCTCCCGCGTGATGACGCCCTCGTCCGTTACGTTGTCGCGCACGGCGCGCTCCAGAACGTCCTTGGCCTCCGCGAGCGTTCGGCCGCTGACGAGCCCGTTGATCCACGCCTCGGCACGCGCTATCACCTCCGGCACGCATTTCTTA